>QNBQ01000035.1 GCA_003645735.1 Candidatus Poribacteria bacterium | reverse complement strand
CCACCTCGACGCCCAGCCTCCTCAGCAGGAGGGCCGCCGCCGTTCCGCTTCTGCCCAGCCCCACGACCAAAGCCCTTCCGATCGATAGCATATCCCCCTCACCTCAGCTTCAGGGTGCTCAGCGTTATGAGGGCGAAGATCGCCGCTATGATGCAGAACCTTATCATCACCTTCG
Source organism: Candidatus Poribacteria bacterium (assembly GCA_003645735.1). Lineage (GTDB taxonomy): Bacteria > Poribacteria > WGA-4E > B28-G17 > B28-G17 > B28-G17. The sequence goes on along the minus strand of QNBQ01000035.1, from coordinate 9,609 downwards.
TTTCGGGCCACCCCTTCTGCTCGAAGTGGTGGTGAAGCGGCGCCATCCTGAAGACCCTCTTGCCCCTCAGCTTATAGGACCAGACCTGTATGATGACCGAGAGCGCCTCCATGACGAAGACGCCCCCCACGATCGCCAGAAGCAGCTCCTCCTTGATCAGAACGGCCACCGTTCCGATCGCCGCCCCCAGGGCTAAGGAGCCGACGTCCCCCATGAAGATCTCCGCCGGGTGGCAGTTATACCACAGAAACCCGAGCCCCGCCCCGACCATCGAGGCGCAGAAGACCGCCAGCTCGCCTGCCATCGGGATGTGAACCAGATCCAAGTAATCGGCTATGCGATAGTTGCTTGTGATATGCGAAAGCACGGCATATGTCCCGGCCACGAAGAGCGTGCAGGTGATGGCCAGCCCGTCCAGCCCGTCCGTCAGGTTCACCGCGTTTGAGGTCCCGATTATGACGAGCATCGCAAACGGTATGTAAAACAGCCCCAAATCGGGCCTGAAGTTCTTGAAGAAGGGGAAGAGCAGCGATGTGTTCGAGCTCATCCCGCCCGGGGTGGGCCCCCATCTGTAGATCCAATAGGCGATGATGAAGGCGCCGACCGCTTGAAACGCTATCTTGTGCCATCCCCTCAGCCCCAGCGACCTGCCCCTCTTCACCTTCAGGTAATCGTCCCAGAAGCCCAGCCCTCCGAACCAGATGAGCGAGAAAAGCACGACGTATATGAAGCTGTTGGTCAGCTTGGCCCAAAGCAGCGTTGAGACCAGTATCGCACCCAGGATGAGCAGCCCGCCCATCGTCGGCGTCCACGCCGTCGCCAGATGGGCTTTTGGGCCGTCCTCCCTTATCTGCTGCCCCACCCCCAGCTCCTTGAGCTTCCTTATCAGCGGCGGGCCGAAGATGAGGCAGATCAGCAACGCCGTGATCGTCGCGTAGATCGCCCTGAAGGTGATGTATTGAAAGACGTTGAACGGCGAGAAGAACCTTATCAGCTTCTCGTAGAAGAGGTAGTAAAACATCCCCTCAACCCCTCGATTATCCTCTCAAACCTCATCCCCCTCGACGCCTTGACCAGGACCACATCCCCCGGCTTCAGGAGGCCGCTTATCCCTTCGGCCGCCTCCTCCGTCGAGCCGAAGTGGACGACCTCCATCCCCCTCTCCAACCTCCTGATCCCCAAAAGCCTACCCAGCTTCCCGACGGTGACGAGCAGGTCTATCCTCGGATCGGCCAGGATCCCGCCCGCCTCGATGTGCATCCTCTCCTCCTCATCCCCGAGCTCCAGCATATCGCCCAGGATCGCCACCCTCCTCCCTCCGTCGAGGCTCATCAGCGCCTCTATGGCCGCCCGGAGCGAGCGGGGGTTGGAGTTGTAGGCGTCGTTGAGGAGTTTGATCCCGTCCAGCTCGACGAGCTGAAGCCTCATGGGGACGCCCTCGAACTTTTCAAGCCCCTCGATCACCTCCTCGGGCCGGGCGCCGGCGGCCAGGGCGGCGCAGGCGGCCGCCAAGGCGTTCTGGACGTTGTGGAGGCCCACAAGCCTCAACCTGACCCTCCCCAACCTCTCGCCGAAACAGATCAGCCCGAACTCCGGCCTCCCATCCCTCGCCTCAACCCCCTCGGCCCTCACATCGCCCCGGGAGCCGAACCCCAAAACCCTTCCCCTGCACCTGTCCCTCAACCTTTCGAAATAGGGGTCGTCAACGTTCAGGATGGCCGTCTCCACGAACTCCAGCAGATCACCCTTTTCCCTGGCCACCCCGTCCAGGTCGCCGAAGAACTCCAGATGGGCCGGGCCGATGTTGGTTATCACGCCTATCCGGGGCGAGGATATCTCGGCAAGCCTCTTTATCTCGCCGAACCTGCTTGTCCCCAGCTCAAGCACGGCGAACTCGTGCTCCTCCGACAGCCTCCAAAGGGTCAACGGCAGGCCTATGAGGTTGTTCAGGTTGCCCTCGTTTTTGAGGACGCGATGGGAGACGGATAGGATAGAAGCAATCATCTCCTTGACCGTTGTTTTGCCGGCGCTTCCCGTGACGGCTATGACGGTCGCCTCGTGAAGCCTCCGTTTGTAGGCGGCCAGATCGCCGAGCGCTTTGAGCGTATCGGCGACCCTCACGATCGGAAACCGATCGGGCCGCTCGACCTCCCTGCTCACGATCGCCCCGATCGCCCCCTTCAATGCGGCGTCGGCGACGAAATCGTGCCCGTCGAACCTCTCCCCTTTGAGCGCCACGAAAAGCTCCCCCGAGCGGATCGTCCTCGAATCGGTGGAAAGCCCCCCCACCTCCCTCGACTCATCGCCGGGGGTGCAGATCAGCTCTCCCGAGACAATGCGGGCGACCTCTCCGAGCGTCATCCCCTCAGAACCTCCCTCAGATGTTCCAAAGCCGCCTCCCTGTCGGAGAAGGGGATCCTCTCATCGCCGATTATCTGGTAATCCTCGTGCCCCTTTCCTGCTATGACGACGCAGTCGCCGGGCCTCGCCATCCTTATCGCCCTGCCTATCGCCTCGAACCTGTCCGGTATGACCTCGTAGCTTGAGCCGGGCGGCATGCCGGCGACGATCTGCTCGATGATCTCCATCGGATCCTCCGATCTGGGGTTATCGGAGGTGACGATCGTGTGATCGGCCAGCTCCGCCGATATCCTCCCCATCTCCGGCCTCTTACCCTTGTCCCTGTCCCCGCCGCACCCGAAGACGGAGATCACCCGGCCTTCCGTCAGCTTCCTCACGGCCCTAAGCAGCCTCTCCAGGGCGTCGGGGGTGTGGGCGTAATCGATTATGACGCCGAACCCCTGGCCGAGGTCGACCCTCTCGAACCTCCCCGGCACGCTCGTCACGGCCTCCAGCCCTTCCTTTATCGCTTCAACTCCGATACCCATCGCCGCCGCCGCGGCGGCCGCCGCTATGGCGTTGTAGACGTTGTATTCCCCGGGGAGCTTCAGGTCGACCTCGATGTCACCCGAGGGCGTATGCAGGACGAAGCTCGTCCCCGCGATGGAAAGGCGGATGTCCGAGGCGGTGACGTCCGCTCCCCCACACCTCAGCCCGAACCTCACCACATCAGCTCCGTTCAAGGCGGCCCTCCGGGCGAAAATGTCGGCGGACGGATCATCGGCGTTGATCACAGCTTTGCCGTCGGGCTTGAGCAGGTCAAAGAGCCTCAGCTTGGCCTCCCTGTAGCTCTCGAACGTCCCATGGAAGTCGAGGTGATCGCGGCTGAGGTTCGAGAAAACCCCCACGTCGAACCTCACCCCGTCGACCCTCCTCAGCTGGAGGCCGTGGGATGAGACCTCCATGACGACGCTTTTCAGCCCGAGCCCGATCGCCTCGCCCATCAGCCTCTGAAGCTCGATCGGGTCGGGAGTCGTGTTGGGAGCCGGTAGAAGCTTATCGCCGAGCTCATACCTGATCGTCCCGATGAGGGCCGGCCTCAGCCCGGAGCGGCTCAGGATCGATCTGATGAGATAGGAGGTCGTGGTCTTGCCGTTCGTGCCGGTGATCCCTATCACCTTCAGCTTCGACGAAGGGTTTCTCCAGAAGTTGGAGGCGATGATCGCCAGCGCCTCCCTTGAATCCTCGACCCTCACCCTCCCCACCCCGTCCATCGGCGGCAGCCTTTTCTCCGAGAGGACGATCCTCGCTCCCCTGCTCACGGCGTCGGGTATGAAATCGTGGCCGTCGTGGCGGAACCCCGTTATGCAGACGAAGAGGTAACCGGGCCTCACCTTTCTGGAGTCATGGGCCACGCCCTCGATTTCGGCGTCCGGATCGGCGTCGATCTCTATCGTCTTAACGCCTCGAAGCAGCTCCCTCAGCTTCATCCGCGCGCCTTCGTGCGAAGATGAACCTCATCCTCTCGTATTTCAATATCCTCTCGGCTATCCTCTTGAAGACCGGCGCGGCGACCTCCCCGCCCTTATGCTCCCCTTTAGGCTCGTCTATGACGACGATGATCGAATATCTCGGGTCGTCGGCGGGGAGGAAGCCGGCGAAGGTAGCGACGTATTTGTCCTTCGAGTAGCCGTTTGCCCCGGCCTTCTGAGCCGTGCCCGTCTTGCCCGCCACTTTAACCCCCTCTATCCTCGCCTTCACCCCCGTGCCCGACTCGACCACCTTCACCAGCATCTCCTTCACCTTATCCGCCGTCATCCTCGATATGACCCTCCTGACGATCTGGGTTTCGAACCGGCGGACGACCCTGCCCGAGCTGTCCCTTATCTCCTTGGCCAGGTGGGGCCTGACCATCACGCCGCCGGAGGCTATCACGTTGAGGGCGTTCAGCATTTGAATCGGCGTGACCGTTATCCCCTGGCCGAACGGGATGAAGGTGAGCACAGCCTCGTCCGACCACTCCTTCAACGCCCTCAAGTTGCCGATCCTCTCGTAGGGCAGATCTATGCCCGTCTTCTGGCCGAACCCGAACAGCCTTATGAACCTCTCGAACCTCTCCCTGCCCAGCTTCCTGGCGATCTTGATGGCGCCTATGTTGCTCGATTTCTCCACCACCTCCTCCACCGTCAGCCAGCCGTGGGGGCTGATGTCGTTTATGATGTGTCCGTTGAAGTCCAGCTCGCCGTTCTCGCAGAAGACCTTCGAATCGGGGGTCAAAACCCCGCTCTCTATCGCCGCCGCCACCGGGACGATCTTGAAGACAGAGCCAGGCTCGTAGCACATCCATATGGCCCTGTTCCTCTTGAAGCTTTCGGGGGTCGACCCGTATTCGTTCAGGTCGAAGGAGGGGTAGCTGGCCATCGCCAACACCTCGCCGGTTTTCGGGTTCATCACTATGACGCATCCCCCGGCGGCCATCCACCTCCTGCAAGCCTCCTCCAGCTCCGACTCGGCGATGTATTGGATCATCTCGTCCACCGTCAACACAAGCTCGGAGTTATACCTGGGGAGGTTGAGATCCGGCGTGATACATCCCTTGAAGAGGGGGATCGACCTCTGGTAACACCTTATCTCCTCGTCGTAGAACTTCTCAAGCCCGTCCACACCTATCCCGTCGAAGTTGACGAACCCAAGCGCCTGGGCCAGTAACTTCCTCTTCGGGTAGATCCTCCTCTCCTCGATCCTGAACCCCAGCCCTTTGATCTTATGCCTCCTGATCACCTCCAGAAACGGCTTCATCAGCGATATATCGAGCTTCCTGGCCACCCAGACGAATCTCCTGCCTCTCCTTGAGAGCTTTTCGAGGATCTTCCCCTTATCGAGACCGAGCGCCTCGCTCAGCCTGGCGGCGACCTCCTCCGGGTCGTCTATCCTGGCGGGGTCGGCGAAGATGGAGAGGGCTTCGACGTTGAGCGCCAGCTCGTTCCCGTTCCTGTCCACTATCCTACCCCTCAGGACGTTGACCCGGTATCCCTCCCCGAAGAGCTTCTCGCTCCGCTCCCTAAGCCTCTGAGAGTTGAGCTCGATGTGGAGGATGCGTAGGATCATCACCCCCAGCCCGACTTGGGCGAACAACAGGAAGATCAACAGCCTTATCCTCTGAACCCTCGATACCATCCCCTTCCCCCGCTCATTTGACTATGAGCTTAGGCTCGGTCTGTGGAAGGGACATGCCGAACTTCCTGGCGAGCGACTCCAGGTTTTCGGGCGAGGTGAGGTATTCCCACCGCGACCTGAGCTTATCGATCTGGCTGACCAGCACCATCCTCTCCCTCTCCAGCTCCCGCATCCTCATCGCGTCCATCCTCGCCTTCGTGTTGAGCCAGATATGCGCGAAGATCAACGCCCCGACGGCGACGATCAGCAGATAGATCAGGACCAAATATCCCTTCCTCACCCCCCGACCTCCTTTCCCCCGCCCGAATCGGTCGAGGTCGCCTCGGCAGCCCTGAGCTTGGCGCTCCTGGAGCGAGGGTTCCTCTTGATCTCCTCCTCGCTCGGCCTGAGCGGTTTTTTAGTCAACACCTTAAGCTCAGGCGACGATTTGAGCGTCCTCTTGACTATCCTGTCTTCCAGCGAGTGGAACGATATGACGCAGATCCTCCCGCCGGGCCTCAGACGCTCTATGGCCGATTTAAGCCCCCTTTCCAAGTTTTCAAGCTCGCGGTTGACGTATATCCTGATCGCCTGAAACGTCCTGGTGGCGGGGTGTATCCTCCCCCTCCTGGCCTTCGGCGGCACCGCCGACTCGATCACCCTGGCCAGCTGGCCGGTTGTCGTTATGGGGGCTATCTCCCTCATCGAGACGATCTTCCTGGCGATCCTCCCCGCATATCTCTCCTCCCCATACTCCCTGATTATCCTCCTCAGCTCCTCCTCGCTCAGCTCGTTGACGACCTTCATCGCCGTTACGGGGTTGCGCCTGTCCATCCTCATGTCAAGCGGGCCGTCGACCTGAAAGCTGAACCCCCTTTCGGGATCGGAGAGCTGCATCCACGAAACTCCCAAATCCATCAGGACACCATCTACCTCGCCTATTTCTAGCTCATCGAGTATCCGATCAAGCTCGGCGAAGTTGGCGTGTATGAGCTTGACCCTTTCCCCGAACCTTTTAAGCCTTTCGCCGGCGACCTTCAAGGCGGACTCGTCCATGTCTATCCCTATGAGCAGGCCGTCGGGCTTAGATGCTTCAAGTATCCTCTCGGCGTGCCCCCCCGCCCCCAGGGTGCAGTCCACATATATCCCCCCGCTTCGCGGGTTTAGAAGCTTCAGAACCTCCTCCGCCATCACCGGTATGTGAAGCTCATCATAGCTGAAGCCCATCTATCTCCTCCACAAGCTCCTCGAGCGACACGCCTATCTCCTCTTTATACCTCTCATACTCCTCCTTCGCCCAGATCTCTATCATATCCCCCATCCCGATCAGCACCACGTGTTTGTTCAGGTTCCTCATCCTTCTCAGCCTTTGGGGGATCATCAGCCTGCCCTGTTTGTCCAGCTCGCACTCGTTCGAGTTGGCGAAAAACAGCCTCTGTATCGCCCTATCCCTTCTCTTCGTTAGGGAGGTCATCCCTTTGATCTTCAGGGCTATTTTCTCCCACTCCTCGTAGGGGAGCAGGACGAGGCAGTTGTCGAACCAGGTGGTCAGGATAAGCCTCGAATCGTATCTCTGGCGGAGCACCTCCCTGAACCTCGCCGGCAGGCTCAAGCGACCCTTATCGTCGAGAACGCACTCATACTCGCCGTTGAACATGCCCTTCCCACTTTACACCACTTTGCCCCACCACCAAATTATACCACAATATGAGGAGTTGTCAAGGAAATCCCGGGCGTCGCTTTGGATCGAGGGGGCCTGCTTGACATCCGCAAGCCGTTTCTGCTATATTTCAAGCGATCCGCCTCTTCGGGAGGTGGTTTGATGCCCGCTAACCTTCCCCCGGAATACTATCAGATCAAGAAGCGATACAGCGCCGCCAGGACGATAGAGGAGAAGATCAAGGTTCTGCAGGAGATGCTGGCGGTGATGCCCAAGCATAAGGGCACCGATAAGCTGAGGGCGGAGCTGAGGAGCAAGATCGCCAAGCTCAAGCAGGAGAGGGCCGAAAGCAGGAGGAAAGGCGGAGGGGGGAAGAGCTATCACGTCAGAAAACAGGGCGCGGCTCAGATAGCGCTGATCGGCCCCCCCAACGCGGGCAAATCGAGCCTGCTGCGCGCCCTCACCAACGCCGAACCCGAAGTAGCGCCCTACCCCTTCACCACCCAGGAACCGATAGCTGGCATGATGCCCTTCGAGAACATCGCCTTCCAGCTGATAGATCTGCCGCCGGTGACGGCGGAGTTTATGAAGCCGTGGGTGAACGACATCGTCAGGCACGCCGACCTCGTGGCGCTGGTTATGGATCTGTCGAGCGACGACCTGCTGGATCACATGGAGGGGATAATCGCCAGGATGAAGGATTACGACATAGAGCTTGTCAGCGAGCCTCCCGAAGAGGAAGAGGAGATCAACTTCGACAGGGTCTTCAAGAAGAGCTTCATCCTCGCCAACAAGGTCGACTCGGACGGCGCCAGGGATAGGCTGGATATCTTGGAGGAGTTTTACGGCGAGAGGTTCAAGATCCACCCCGTCTCCGCCCTGACCGGGGAGGGGCTGGATGAGCTGGGAAAGCTTTTCTTCCAGCTGGCCGATATCATCAGGGTCTACACCAAAGCGCCGGGCAAAAAGCCCGATCTATCCAACCCGATAGTCCTGCCGAAGGGCAGCTGCGTCATAGACGCGGCCGAGGAGATCCACAAGGATTTCGTCGAGAGGTTCAGATACGCCAGGATATGGGGTCCCGGGAGGATAGACGGCCAAACGGTGGCGAGGGACGAGGTTTTGAGGGACGGGGACATATTGGAGTTCCACGTGGCCAGGTGATCAGCCGCCCGACTCCCTGAGCCTCTTCAACATCCCGTAATCCAGCCTCCCTAGACCCTTCGAGGTTCCGAACCAGACGATCGATCCGGATATGACCATGCAGTTCACCCTGGCCCCTTCGAACTTGGAGGGGTAATCCACGCTGTCCCACCCCACCCCCGGCAGCTCCACAAAGGCCCCCGCGTCGGTCGCCACCCAGAACTCCCCGTCGCTCAGCGCTATCAGTATGTCCTCCACCGGCGCTATCTCATCCTCCTCCATCAGCGTCGTGGAGAAAAGCTTGTCTTGGAGCAGGTCGTATTTCGTGTAGCCGTTTGAGTTCCTCCTATACCACCCCAGCCAGACGGCGTTTTCGGTCGCGACGACCGACCTGATCGAATCGCTCGGCAGACCGTCCTCCCTCCTCAGGCTCCTCCAGGTCTTCGTCTCCCTGTCGAACACGGCCAAGCCGTTCATGGAGGTGGCGACCCACACGGCGGTGGGGGTCAACGAGATGTCGACCGCGTCGTTTCCGGGCAGGCCCTCTTCAGTTGTGAACTTCACCCAGGCGTCGGCCTCCCTGTCGAGATATGCCACGCCCCCGAAGCTGGCGACCCAGACCTCGTCTCCGAGGATCTCCACATCGGTTATATGCCTGCTCGGGAGCCCCTCAAGCTGGGTGTAGCTCCTTATCCGACCGGTCTCTTTATCTATCCTGAGCACGCCCGAGTTGAGCGTCCCGATCCAGATCTCCCTCTCGCCCACCGCTATCGCTTTGACGTTAAGAGGGCCTATTGAGGGGGTATCCGGGGAAACGGTCGGCGCCCCGCCCGACAGATCCAGCTTCACAAGCCCTTTCGATGTGCCCACCCACAATGCATCCCCATCCAATGCTAAAGCCTGAACCTCGTTGGAGGGGAGGCCGTCCGAGACGGTGTATATCTCCCACGCGCTCTCGTCTATCATCCTGGAGGCCTCGCTCACGAGGGCGGGGTCGGGCGATGTGGACTTGACGAGGTTGAACTCCTCGAGCGCCTCTTCATGTCTCCTCATCTCGTGATATGCCACGCCGCGGGCCAGATGCGCGGCGTCCAGCCACTCGCTCTGAGGGCGGGAGTTGATGAAATCCGTGAGGACCGAAACCGCCTCCTCATACCTCCCCAGCTCTATGAGCAGCTTGCCTATGTGGAACTCGGCCTTTTCGGCCATGGGGTTGGCGGGGAAGGATTGAACGGCTTTCCTGAGCGCCTCCACGGCCTTGGCCGGCTCGTTCAGCTGCTCTGCTTAGAGCATCCCCGCCTTGTAGATCT
>QNBQ01000034.1 GCA_003645735.1 Candidatus Poribacteria bacterium | reverse complement strand
GTTCAGGCCCAGAAGCCGGACGGCGAAAAAGAGCTGCTCACCTTCAGCAACACGCGCGCCTGCGTCAGGTGCGGGATAAGCTATCAAGAGCTGCGACCTCAGGACTTCTCCTTCAACAGCCCCGTGGGGATGTGCCCCAGGTGCGACGGGCTGGGGTTCCTCGACCTCTCCTACAGCGTCCCCTGTCCCAAATGCGGCGGCGCCAGGATAAAGGAGAGCTCCCGATACGTGTTCATCAAGGGCAAGAGCATCGTCGATCTGTGCAGGATGCCTATAGGCGAGCTTTACGAGTTCTTCAAGGGGCTGAAGATCGAAGGGCGGATGAAGGAGGCGGGCGAGGAGATACTGAGGGAGATAAGGAACAGGCTGAGGTTCCTGGTAGACATCGGCCTGGACTACCTGACGCTCGACCGGCCCGGCCCCACGCTTTCGGGCGGCGAGGCGCAGAGGATAAGGCTTGCAAGCCAGCTCGGAAGCGGGCTTACCGGCGTGCTTTACGTGCTGGACGAGCCGACCGTCGGGCTTCACCCGCGCGACACCCACAGGCTGCTCGACGCGCTCAGGAAGCTGAGGGATCTGGGGAACACGGTGATCGTGGTCGAGCACGACAGGGACGTCATAAGAAGCTCCGACCTCATCTGTGATTTCGGCCCGGGGGCCGGGATAAAGGGCGGAAGGATAGTCGCGAAGGGGAAGGTGGAGGAGATAGAGAAGGCCGAGGGATCGGTGACGGGGAGATACCTGGCGGGGAAGCTCAGGATAGAGACGCCCAAGGAGAGGAGAAGGCCGAAAGGGTTCCTGAAGTTCAAGGGCGCACACGCCAATAACCTGAAACACATCGACGTGGAGATACCTTTAGGGGTCATCACGTGTATAACGGGGGTCTCCGGCTCGGGCAAAAGCTCGCTGATGGACGAGGTGATCTACCCCGCCGTCGCCCGGCATCTGGGCTACCCCTCCAAGGAGCCGAAGTGCGAGGACGTCGAGGGGCTGGAGGCGATCGATAAGGTGATACTGATCGATCAGAGGCCGATAGGCGAAACCCCCAGGTCGAACCCCGCCACCTACACCGGCGTTTTCAACGAGATAAGATCGCTCTTCGCCCAGACGCCCGAGGCCAGGGCGATGGGGTTCACGGCCTCTTACTTCAGCTCCAACTTGGAATACGGGAGATGCCCGACGTGCGACGGGATGGGCTACGAGCTGATATCGATGCCATTCCTGCCGGACGTGTGGGTCAAATGCGACGTCTGCGACGGGACGGGCTTCACCAAAGAAATCCTCCGCATCAGATACAACGGCAAGAACATAGCCGAGGTCTTGAGGATGACGGTCGGCGAGGCGTTGGAGTTCTTCAAGGACGTCCCGGGGATAAGGAGGATATTGAAGGTTCTGGTCGATGTGGGCCTCGATTACATGCCGCTCGGCCAGCCGGCCAACACGCTTTCGGTCGGCGAGGCGCAGAGGCTGAAGCTGGCCAGGGAGCTTATAAAGCCCGATACGGGCAACACGCTCTACCTGATGGACGAGCCGACGGTCGGCCTGCACGCGGCGGACGTCAAGAGGTTGATCGACATCCTCAACAGATTGGTCGATAAGGGCAACACGGTCGTGATCATCGAACACAACCTGGACGTGATCAAATCGGCCGATTACATCATCGACCTCGGCCCCGAGGGGGGCGAGGGGGGAGGGAGGATCGTGGCCGCCGGGACGCCCGAGGAGGTGGCGAGGGTCGAGGGATCGCACACCGGGAGGTTTCTGAGGGAGGTTCTCGAAGAGGGGCGTTGAGCTATGTTGAAGCTCGCCGTCGCTTCGATGCTCATAGCTCTCCTTCTCACGCCTCGGCCCGCCCCGGCGGCTCGGATCGATCCCAAGCTCGTCGGGAAGGCGGCGATGATCGCGATACTGGCCGCCGTCGGGGCGGCCACCCAATACCTGATCCACAGGGATGAGCAGGCGGCCCGGGACGCGGCCCGCGATCTGGGCCGCCCGAGATGGAGGATGAGATACAGACGTGGGCTTGAGATCGTCGAGATAAGGGCGTATGAGAAGGGGATTCTGATCCTGAGGGACGGCGTGGTATGCGAAAAGCTTGCCTCACGCTGATCGCCCTGGCCTTCATCGTATCGCCCGCCTCCGGCGAGAACGTCATCGCCCGGCTCGACGGCGAGGTGATGGACGCCGTGCGCGACGGGCTGAAAAGCCCGGCGATGGATTTCTTCATGGATGGGATCACGGAGCTGGGCGATGAAAAGGCGGTCATGGGGATCTCCCTCCTGCTGAGCGCCTTCGGTGAGGGGAGGGAACGTGAGGCGGGCAAGGTCAACACGGTCTCGTTCGCCCTGGCGGGCGGATCGGTTTTCATCCTGAAAAGGGCGATCGGAAGGGAACGGCCCGACGGGAGCGACCGGCTCTCCTTCCCCTCCGGCCACGCCGCCTTCGCCTTCTCGACCGCCGTCGTCCTGGGCAGCTATTACCCGAGGCTGAAGCTCCCCCTCTACGCGCTCGCCTCGCTCGTGACGCTTTCAAGGGTTTATCTTGAAAGGCATTACCCGTCCGACGTCCTAGCCGGGGCGATCGTAGGGGCGATATCCGCCAGGATATCGCTGGCCCTGCGCGATAGGATAACCGACCTCAGCCTGACCCGTCTCATTCGAGGAGGTGGGGGATGAAGGCGATCGATTTCCATGTACACGCCTTCCCTGATGATCTCGCGCCGAGGGCGATGGAGATCCTCTCGGCGCAGTCGGGGGTGAAGCCCTACTTCGACGGGACGATCTCCGGGCTTTTAAGCTCGATGGAGAGGGCCGGAATAGAGGCCAGCGTCGTCCAGCCGGTTGCCACGAAGCCCTCCCAGGTCAGATCGATAAACAACTGGCTCATCGGCCTCAAAAACGAGAGGATCATCCCCTTCGGCGCGATGCATCCCGAGTTCGAAAACCCGTATGAGGAGCTGAGGAGGATAAAGGAGCTGGGGATCAAGGGGATCAAGCTTCACTGCGATTATCAGGGGAGGTTCGTCGACGACGAGGCGTATATGCCGATATACGAGGCGATGGAGAGGCTGGGGATGATCCTGATGCTACACGCCGGCGTCGACATCGGCCTGCCGCCCCCTTACCACGCCACGCCCGAAAGGATACTCCGGATACTGGAGGCGTTCCCCAAGCTGAGGGTGGTCGCGGCGCATATGGGAAGCTTCAAGATGTGGGACGAGGTCGAGGAAAAGCTGATAGGGAGGGAGATCTACCTGGACACCTCCTACGTGAGGGGTTTCATGGAGGATGAGAGGGCTTTGAGGATGATGCGGGAGCACGGGTTCGACAGGATACTCTTCGCGTCCGACTCGCCCTGGGCCGATCAGAAAGCTGAGCTGGAGTGGATCCTCAGGCTCGGCATCCCCGAGGGGGAGCTTGAGAAGGTGCTGTCGGGCAACGCGGAGAGGCTGTTATCCGGATGAGATCGCCTGGCTCGGCGGTCGGGAGGAGATCGAAGAGATCCTCACGGGCGCAGAAATCGATGTCCCTCTCGAAACCTATGCTCACGAGATATCGACCGTGCTGGGATGAGAGGAGCGCCTCTTTGACGTCGGCGAAGCTTCGGGAGGCGATCCGCGCGATCACGGCCCCGTCGGTCAGCTCCGCCTCATCGCCCAACCGCTCGATACACCTCCCGCAGAAGACCAGATCTTCCAAGCCCGCTCTCCCCTCCTTTCCGGCGCATATCAGCGCGATATCCCTTCCCCTTCGCCTCAGCTCGTCGCAAACGGAGCTCAGGTTCAAAAAAGCGCCTATCAGAACCTCCCCGGCGCCCCTCTCAAACGCCTTTCTTATCGCCTCGGTTCCGTTGGTTGTGGTCAGGTAGATCCTCCTGCCCTCGACCCTTTCCGGGGTGTATTCGACGGGGGAGTTTCCCAGGCCGAACCCCTCCACCGGTTTGCCGCCCCTCGCCCCACAGGCCAGAGCCGCCGGATCGCCGAGCCTGTATCGGAGGGCTTCTTCGGGCGTTTCGACGGGGACGACCTCGGCGGCGCCGTTTGCGAGCGCCGTCACGATCGTGCTGGTGGCCCTCAACACGTCGACGACAACGACCGCCATCCCGCGGAGATCGACGCTCGAAAGCTCGGAGGGGGAGATCAGGACGTCGACCTTCATAGCTGGAGCGAGTCGAGGAAGTTGGTGAAGGTGCGGCCCTGAAGGAACCGCTCGTCCTCCAGGATCTTCTTGTGAAGCGGGACGGTGGTCTTTATCCCCTCGATCCTCATCTCGTCCAGCGCCCTCCTCATCCTGGCGATCGCCTCCGATCTGTCCCTGCCGTGGGCGATGAGTTTTGCCACCAGCGAGTCGTAGTATGGCGGGATCTCATACCCGGTGTAGATGTGGGTGTCCAGCCTGATGCCGGGGCCGCCGGGCGGGTGGAACAGGGCTATCCTGCCTGGGGAGGGGGAGAAATCGGAGTAAGGGTCTTCGGCGTTTATCCTGCACTCGATCGCGTGTCCCCTGAGCTCCACGTCCTCCTGCCTCAGATCCAGCCTCTCCCCCGCCGCTATCAATATCTGCTCCTTGACTATGTCCACGCCTGTCACCATCTCGGTCACGGGGTGCTCCACCTGGATGCGGGTGTTCATCTCGATGAAGTAAAGCTCGCCGTCCTCGTCCATGAGGAACTCAAGCGTCCCGGCGTTGACGTATTTGATGCTCCTCATGGCCTTTATGATCGCCTCTATCATCCTCTCCCGCTTTTTGGGGCTTAGGGCGGGGGAGGGCGCCTCTTCGAGGAGCTTTTGGTGTTTCCGCTGTATCGAGCACTCCCTCTCGCCCAGCACGACGACGTTGCCGTGTTTGTCGGCCAACACCTGGAACTCTATGTGCCTGGCGTTCTCTATCCACTTCTCGATGTAGAGGTTGGGGTTGCCGAAGGCGGCCTGTGCCTCGGCCTGGGCGGTTCTGAAGACGTTGACCAGCGTCACGTCGTTGTGAGCGATCCTGATCCCCCTTCCCCCTCCTCCGGCCACCGCCTTGACCGCCACCGGATACCCGATCTGCCTGGCGATCTTCACCGCCTCCTCCTCGTCCCTGACGACCATCCTCCTTCTCCTGAACCCGCTCCTGCTCCCCGGGAGCAGCTTCAGCCCCGCCTTGGCCATCGCCTCCTTCGCCCTGACCTTGTCGCCCATCAGCGCGATGTTCTTCGAGGTGGGGCCTATGAAGGTGATCCTGCACTCCTCGCACACCTCCGCGAAGGAGGGGTTTTCGGCCAGGAAGCCGTAGCCCGGGTGGATGGCGTCCGCGTCCGTTATCTCGGCTGCGGCTATGATGTTTGGGATGTTGAGGTAGCTTTCGGAGGAGGGCGGGGGGCCGATGCAGACCGCCTCGTCGGCGTATTGAACGTGGAGGGAGTCCCTGTCGGCTGTGGAATAAACCGCTACGGTCTTTATCCCCAGCTCCTTGCAGGCCCTTATTATCCTGACGGCTATCTCCCCGCGGTTGGCTATCAGAACCTTGTTGAACATCCTTCAGACCCTCTTCACCTTGAACAGCCTCTGGCCGTATTCGACCCTCTGGCCGTTTTCGACCAGTATCTCGACTATCTGGCAGTCGAACTCGGGCTTTATCTCGTTCATCACCTTCATCGCCTCGATGATGCAGACCGTGTCGCCCTCGTATTCGTCCGATCTGCCCCTCACCACGTCGCCCACCTCGACGAACGGCTTCGCGCCCGGCGAGGGCGCCCTGTAGAAGGTTCCGGGCATCGGCGCGGTTATGTATTCGAACTCCTCCTCTTCAGCTTCGAGAGCGGGCCGTTCCTCGACCGCCAGCTCGGGCTTCGCCCTCGCCTGGGCGAGGGCTGTTTGGAGCAGCGCCGTCAGATCGGGCGTCCGCTTCAAGCTGATCTTGAACCCCTCCCTCTCAAAGCTCACCTCGCTCAGGTCGTTCTCCTTCATTATCTCCGACAGCTCGTGGATGAGCCGGCGGAGCTCGTCGATATCGATCCTGTTGCCCCCTTTAGCCATCTCAGCCCACCTTCATTTGCCCACGCGCTCGACGTATTCGCCGGTGCGCGTGTCTATTTTGATCACATCCCCCTCCTCGATGAAGAGGGGAACCCTGAGGACCAATCCGGTTTCGAGTTTGGCCACTTTTGAGCCGCCGCTGACCGTGTCGCCCCTTATCCCCGGCTCCGTCTCGACCACCTTGAGCTCGACGAAGGTCGGGGGCTGGACCAGGACGGGCCTGCCCTCGTCGAACAGTATCGTAACGTCGCTGTTCTCCTTCACGAACTTCATCACGTCCTCCACCAGCTGGCTCGGTATCTCATACTGCTCGAACGTCTCGTTGTCCATGAAGTAGTATCTGTCGCCGTCGGTGTAGAGATACTGGGCCTCCCTCTCCTCCAGCCTCACCTCCTCGACCCTCTCCCCGGCCCTGAAGTTCCGCTCGAAGACGCTCCCATCTGTCACCCTCTTGAGCTTCGTCCTGACGAACGCCCCGCCCCTTCCGAGCTTGACGTGCTGGAACTCCACGATCGTGTAAAGCTCGCCGTCCTCCAACCTAATGACCATCCCGTTTCTGAAATCCGCGGTTGTGGCCATCGGATTCACCCTCCCTCATAGTTTAGTCGAGAGTCAAGAGTCGAGAGACGAGAGATCTAGGTTTTGTCCGAAAGTCTCCTCACAAGCGCCTCCAATGCCAACACGTATCCATACCCCCCGAGGCCGGTTATCACGCCGTCGACGACGGGGGAGATGTAGGAATGATGCCTGAAGGGCTCCCGTTTGAAGATGTTTGAGATGTGAACCTCGATGGCGGGCAGGCCGGCTGCCGCCAGGGCGTCCCTGATGGCCACGCTCGTGTGGGTGTAGGCCGCCGGGTTGATGATTATCCCGTCCGCCCAGTCCATCGCCTCGCCTATCGCCGTCACTATCTCCCCCTCGTAGTTGGACTGGATTATCCTCAGCTCCACCCCCAGCTCCTCCGCCTTCCTCCTCAACATCTCGTTTATCTCCTCCAAGCTCTCCCTCCCGTAGATCTCCGGCTCCCTCCTGCCCAGGAGGTTCAAGTTAGGCCCGTGGATGACCAGAATCCTCATCGTTCAACCCCTCATCGATTCGAGTATCTCCTCTTCTGAGACGTCATCGACGATCCTCGCCCTCCCTATCCCCTCAAGCAGTATGAAGTTCAGCCTGCCGGCTTTCACCTTCTTGTCGTGCCTGATCAGCTTCAAAACGAGATGTGGGTCGAGGTCGTCGGGGAAATCGACCGGAAGGCCCGTCCTTTCGAGCAGCTCCCTCATCCTCGCAAACTCCCCCTCGGTCATCATCCCCCGCCTGAGCGATATCCGACCGGCGCAGACCATCCCGATCGAGACGGCCTCGCCGTGCCTGAACCTCTCGTATCCGGTGGCGGCCTCGATCGCATGTCCGACGGTGTGGCCGTAGTTGAGGATCGCCCTCAGCCCGCTTTCCTTTTCGTCGCGCTCGACCACCCTCGCCTTATCGGCGCAGGAACGGGCTATCACCTCCTCCAGGAGCGGCATGTCGAGCGATAGGATCCCCTCGAGCTCCGATTCGACCATCTCGAAAAGCTCCCGATCCATTATCAGCCCGTGTTTTATCACCTCGGCCATCCCGGCCTTGAGATCCCTTTCGGGCAGGGTTTTGAGCGTTTCGGGGTCGATCAGCACGAACCGGGGCTGATGGAAGGCGCCGATCAGGTTCTTCGCCTTGGGGTGGTTGACGGCGACCTTGCCGCCTATGCTCGCGTCGACCTGAGCGAGAAGCGTCGTGGGGACCTGAACGAACGGTATCCCGCGCATGTAGGTCGCGGCCACGAACCCCGCCAGATCGCCCACCATCCCCCCTCCCAGGGCGATGACCGCCGATTTCCTGTCCATCCGGTTCTCCAACATCTCGCCGTATATCCTCGACGCCTCCTCCAACGATTTGTGCTCGTCCCCGGAGGGGATGAGGCAGAGCCAGGGGTCGAAACCGGCATCCCTGAGGGAGTTCAAAACCCTTTCGGCGTAGGGGTCAACCAGCTCGGGGTTGGTGAACAGGCCCGCCCTCTTCGGGAGGCCGTGTCGAAGGGCTATCCCCCCGATCTCCCCCAGAGATCCCCGGCCTATGTAGACCGCATATCCCCTATCGCCCAGGTCGACCCTTACCTCGCGCATCCCTTGAGCGCTTCGAGGATCTCCAATATCTCCTCGACCACCTGATCGATCGATTTGCCGGTGGTGTCGATCTGGTGGTCGGCCTTCGCGTAGTAGGGCGCCCTGATCCTCAGAAGCTCCCTGATGGCCCCCATCGGATCGGGGACGTTGAGCAGCGGCCTGTGGCTGAAACCCGAGACCCTCCTCCATATCTCCTCCGGCGTGGCGTTTAGGCAAAAGATGACGCCGTTCCTCCTGAGGTTCGCCCAGTTCTCCTCCCTGAGCACCGATCCGCCGCCCGTGGCGATGATGTGGCGGTCGAGCTGGGAAACCTTTTTGATCATCTCCGCCTCCACATCCCTGAAGAACCTCTCGCCGAACCGCTTGAATATCTCCGGGATGGACATCCTCAGCTCCTGCTCGATCAGCTCGTCGACGTCCACCATCGGGTAGCCGAGGATCTCCGAGAGCTTTTTGCCGACCGATGTCTTGCCCGTCCCCATGAACCCGATGAGCACTATGTTAGCCATTTGGAGACCCTCTCCATGTAGCTTTCGAAGTTACGTTTCACCTCGTCGATGTGGTCGCCGCCGAACTTTTCGAGCATCGCGTCGGCAAGCACAAGGGCGACCATCGCCTCCCCCACCACGCCGGCAGCCG
The DNA here is from genome assembly GCA_003645735.1 of Candidatus Poribacteria bacterium. Classification (GTDB taxonomy): domain Bacteria; phylum Poribacteria; class WGA-4E; order B28-G17; family B28-G17; genus B28-G17. Next base: position 1,008 of record QNBQ01000034.1, on the reverse strand, counting down.
GCACCACGCAGACGTCCGATCTCTCGGCCGCCGCCTCGCACGGCGTTTTGTCTCTTAAGTCGACCGACCGGAGCGGTCTTTTGAGGGTCGGTATGGGTTTCACCGCCGCCCTGACGATTATCGGCTCGCCGTTCGATATCCCGCCCTCTATCCCGCCGGCGTTGTTGCCCCCCCTGAACAGGCCCTTTTCGGGCGAGTAGAGGATCTCATCGTGAACCTTCGAGCCGGGCAGCTCGGCCGCCTTGAACCCCAACCCGATCTCGACCCCTTTGACCGCCGGTATGCTCATGAGGGCGGCGGCCAGCCTAGCGTCCAGCCTCAGGTGCCAGTGCACGTGGCTCCCCAGGCCGGGCGGAACCTCTTCGGCGGCGACCTCGAAGACACCGCCGAGGGAATCCCCTTCGGCTTTGGCCTTGTCTATCTCCTCGATCATCCTCGCCTCCGCCTCCGGGTCGGGACATCTCACCGGCGAGCTTTCGACCCTTTCCAGGTCGAACCTCGACCTGTCCGCTTCAACGGGGCCGATCCGGATCACGTAGCTCCTGATCCTCACGCCGAAAAGTTCGAGAAGCTGTTTGGCCACCGCCCCTGCCGCCACCCTGGCGGCGGTCTCCCTGGCGCTCGCCCTCTCGAGGACGTTCCTCATGTCCATATGGCCGTATTTGATCCCGCCGGCCAGGTCGGCGTGTCCCGGCCTGGGCCGGTAAACAGCCCTCAGCTCCGCTTCCTCCTCCGAGAACCCCTCCGGCTCAGGCGACATGGCCTTTTCCCAGTTGACCCAATCCCTGTTTCCGATGGTCATCGCTATGGGCGATCCCAGCGTCACCCCTCCCCTCAGCCCGGCGGTCACCTCGACCCCGTCCGACTCGATCCTCATCCTCTCCCCTCTGCCGTATCCGCCCTGCCTCCGCCTCAGCTCGGAGTTTATCCGATCGATCGACACCTTCAGCCCGGCCGGCATCCCGAGCAGGATGACCGTCAGCGATCTTCCGTGGGATTCCCCGGCGG
>QNBQ01000033.1 GCA_003645735.1 Candidatus Poribacteria bacterium | reverse complement strand
TCTCGCCCGAGCATGGGTTTAGAGCTTTCCCATCGCGGCTTCGGCTTGGGATGAAATCCTCGGCCTTCGGAAGGGAGCTGAGGGTGGAAAGGGTCGTGAACGTTCGGGTCAATGGGAGATCGATCAAAGCGTTGGAAGCCGTATATCCGGCGGCTCCGGCGAAAGGGGTTTTGAGGTTGAACAGGACATATATCGCTGAAAACGGCAGGCTCGCGCTCTTCGAGCGATACCACAGCTTTGAGGGCGAACTCTCCGGAGCGGCTGTCAATGCGCCGACGAGAGGCTCTCCTCGGCTCTTCAGACAGCCCTCTAAGCCGGATGTTGATCAGCTCCGGGCTGGGCGAGGATCTGGTCGGCTCATATGACTGGCTTCAACCCGGTTTATCGAGCATGTCTTTGATACGCTATCTGGTTTTCACCGTCGGGTTGAAAGGCGTTGAGATCGAACGTGTGGATCGAGTTGAACCGCTCATACTCAGCTCGCTTGAGAAGTAGGCCGCTATGGTCTGAGAACCCACGTTATTTCGAGGAGCTCATCCGGGATCATATGTTGGGAAATCCCCATCGCGTCACCCTCAAGCTGTTGCCCGACCCTGAACTTCTCAGGCGTTTGGAGGCGGAGGAGCGCCGGCGGCTGGAGCGGGCGAAGGCGATGATGAGCCCCGATGAGCTGGAGGCTATCTTCGAAAACACCCGCAGATCAAGGGAATTTCGAGAGATCACCCCTGGAACACCTGTCGCTCTGCCCGCTTTGAGACGGGCCGATCTGATACCGGAAACCGCCGGCGCCTTTTGGAGGAGCTTCTCTCCGCGACTTCAGCCCATTTCAAGGAGGTCGCTGACATATTGGACGCCCTCCGGTGTGAGGGACATGTAGTCGTCCTGGCCGACGAGGAAAACCTTCGGGGAGCGGGTTTGCCTACAACCCCTCCACGTGAAACCCCATAGGCTCGACCTTTGTCCCGTCCGGGAGAAAGTAGGGCTTATCCCCGAAGTTGACCGTGATGACCACCCCGTTTGAGAAAACGGTCTGTTGAACGGAGCGGTCGGGCGTTAAAAAGCGGTGGTCGATCATCTCGGCATATCCCACGGCGCGGGCTATCGGGCAGATGTTCCTATAGCTCTGAGCGAACCGCTCCTTGTGCTTCTCCCAAAACTCCCTTGTGAACATGAACATCGGCGGCGTGCCGTAGAGGATGTTGAAAAGATCCTTCTTATCCCACAGGGCGGGCAGTTTGTTGTTGTAATCGCCCCAATACCAGTAGGAGACGACGCAGTCGTGATACACGAGCTCCCAAAGCGGCAGCCTATACTCGTGACCAACTTGGAACTTCCGAACCCTTTCGGGAACCTCATACCAGATCTTCAACAGGTTGCGGCCCGCATCCGGAACCCTGTATGGCCCCAAGCTCATCATCCCCTCGAAATAGTGCAGATACGGCACAGCGGCGTCGTGCCCCGTTTCGCTCCCGCACACAAGCCCCATCTCCTCCGACACGAACCTCAAAAGCTCCATCCTCCACCGCTTGCTGTCGCTCCTGGTCATCGGATGCTTCGGGTGGTAACACTCCCTCCAGGGAGAGGCGGTCGTCGTGTCTATGAAGCGGCATCTGTAGGGATGGGTTTTCAGATCCTCGGGGATGCGTTTCCTGGCGTATTTGAGCGCCTGGGAGTCGCACAGCACGCCGCACGGATACCACTTCCCGTCCTTCCCTTTGACCCTCCATCCCCTGATCCAATCCCCATCAGGCCCCAGGATGATATCATCCGGCCACGCCTCGGTAGGCCAGTCCGGGTGGACCCCCCTCAGGTATTTGAAGTTGTCGGGGTTCATCACGTCCTGGTAGATGTCGTATCTGCTGGTGAGGATGCCCATCTCGTTCATCTTGCGTATCACCTCGGGCTTTTCCCGGTGGCTCCAGAGGATCCTCTCGATCCCCAGCTCCCTCATCTCCTCCACGATCCTGAGCGGGTCGCCTCCCCAATACCAGACGTTCACCGCGCCGACCAACAGGTCGACGTTCGGGTTCTCCCTGAGCTTCTCCTTCAGCGTCTTGAGCAGCCCTATCTTTTTAGCGTAGGCGCGGTATCTCTTGCAGATGGCCACATGCCCGCCTTTATCGAGGAAGACGTATCTGAGCCGTCTGGGGTAGCCGAACTTTCCCTTTTGGGGATCCCATTCCGGGGCGATGCACAGCTTCCCCTCCAGCCTCGTTATGCGGATGGCCGCGTCGTCGGGCGTCTCGATTATCGCCATCTGAGCCTTCCCCCCGTCCGTGACGCCCCAGAATGCCATGCAGATGCCGTGTCCGCCGTATGCTATCAGCCTCATCGGCTCGATCGACGGATCGTCCACCGGATATGAGATCCCCTCGTTGAGGGGCACTACCAGGTAGGTGGGCGGCTCCGTGACGAAGGGATGGGGGTAGGGGATCGGCCCGCTCATCTCCCCTTCGGCGTGAAGCTCGACCGTGAACTCCGGCGCCTCCTCTTCGAGGCGAAGTATGAGCTTGACCTCCAGCCCCGACGGCGCGTGGATCATATCGACCTCGGCGGTTTTACCGTTCGCCTTGGCGGCCCTGATGATCATCTCATCCCTCAGCGGCTTTTGAACCCATTTGTGGCCGATCCGTTTGTCGACCACCTCCATCGCCCCGTCATCCGTCCTCAGCGTCACCGAGATGAATCGGTTGGACAGTGAAACACGGGGCGGGAGGTTTTCGTTCCGCATCTCCATGACGTTCCCCTCCTTCACAAGCGAGAAATCGTCGAGCCATATCGTGGCCGGGCCGGCTCCGATCAGGCGGGGGTGTATCCGGGCGACGTTCCGGGGGACGACGAACCTAGAGGTCAGATGCCGCCAGCCACAAGGCCCATATGCCGATCGACCGGCGTAAACCCATTTGAGAACCTTCCCCTCTTCATCATAGGTCACAACGCACAGCGTAGTCCTCCCCTTCCCCTCGATCCTCACCCACGCCTCCAGCTCGAAGAGGTCGCCCGGCTTGACATCTATCGAGATCTCGGGGTCTAAGCTCCAATCCCTCTCCCCTTCATGGTCTATGCGCGCGGAGAACCTGCCGCTGTGGCGCGTCCGATCGTCGAGGGCGACCCTCCCGACGCCCGGATCACGCGTCCACAGATCCCTCCACCCCTCCAACCCCTCCTCAAACCCACCGTTTTGGATGAGGTTCCCAACGGTCAAAAACAGCGCTATCGCGATGATCCCTAAGCCTCCCATATCGCTCCCCCGAGGAGATTTCAATCACCTCGCCCGATATTTTACCTTATCCTCAAGGCGATCAACCAGTCTGCCGTTGATCCTCCAGATCGAATACTGTCATAGCCGATGGCAGTTCGGTTTCACCCTCACGCTTTGGAAAGGATGAAGGAACGATTGGCTTGTCATCACCGTGATAACCCGCTTCTTTTAAAAGGGGGGATCAGGTATGAAGCTCTCCTATGACCCTCGCTATAACATAGCCTACATACGCTTCAAAGAGGAGGTTGTTGAAGGCGTGAGGTCGATCCAAGTGAGCGATGCTGTGATCGTGGATATAGCTCCGGATGGGACCATTTATGGGATTGAGCTGCTCAATGCCAGTGAAATCCTAGGAAGAGATGCTAAACTCACCGCCGTCAACGAGGAGACGGGCGAGCAGGTCGAATGCCCTCTGCCTTCCTTTAGCTCCTCCAGCCGTAAGTGAAAGCCGATTTGCTCACATGTTCTGCATCTTCCTCTCCAAGATCGCCGGGATGAGCAGGCGAAATTGCTCGGGCAGATACCCGAAGTAGACAGCCGTGATTAGGTTGCCGTCGCGGACGGCCTTCTCCTCGACGTAAATGCCCCCGGCGTTCCTGACGTCGTCGGCCATATCGGGCGGACAGGTTATCCTCCTTCCCTTGACCACACCGGCCGAAATGAGTATCCACTGGGCGTGACAGATCGACGCCACGATAACCCCCTCCTCGACGCACCGCCGAACCAGCTGGAGGGTGGGTTCGTGCGCCCTGAGGGTTAACGGGCTGAACACCCCTCCCGGCAGGTAAAGGACGTCCAGCCCCATACCCTCCACTTCCTCAACCGCATGGGTCACTTCAGCCGGCAGCCCGTCTTTGCCGTGTCTCCCTTCCCCGTAAACCGTCCCCACCTTGGGACCCGCCACTATCACCTCCGCCCCCTCCTCCTTGAACCGGTAATAGGGGAACCAGAGCTCATGTTCGTGATATCCATCGGCGATGATGATAGCCACCCTGCATCCCTCAAACCTCATGCCACACCTCCTAAGGTTCAGTCCGAAAACCCAAAGGCGTATAACCTGGCCGATCTGAGTTCGAAAAGCAGCTGCACCCGTTTGCCCACGAACTTCGATAGATCCCCTCCCCCGTCCCAAACGACGGCCTCCCCGGCGACGCTCGAGAGGATCGGCTTACAATTTTCGAGGCCGAACCCATCAGCGCCGGCGATCGCTGCCCGGACCGATCCGTTGAAGACATCTGCGCTCAAAAGGAGGCGTCTCCCAGCGCATTCGATCGGCGCCGTCAGGACCGTCCCCGTGACCTCCTCCCCGATCGGCTCCAGGCCCGCGAACCCATCGGGCCGCAGATGCGCCAGGCAGAAAAATCCCCTGCGCCAATCGGAATGCCTCCCGTCGCTTCCGGCGTAATACAGCCTGATCCCATCCTTCCTCACGACTGGATATGCCGCCGCGAACACACATCCCCAGTCATAGCTCCCCTCCGGCCCGCGCGGGATGAGGGGAGTTCCCGTGCAGATCCGCTCCCAGCGGATCGTATCGACGCTCACGGCCAGCTCGCAATCGACCGTGTCCTCATCCCTGTTCAGCACCATGAGCAGGCCGAGGTAGAGGCTCGCGTAGCGGAAGACGATCATCGCGTAGGTCTGGCGGTCCGGCCCCTCGCCCCTCAGCACCTCTTCCGCCCTCGTCCAGTTGAGGAAATCGGCGCTCTCCGTCCGGCCCACGAGCCGCACCCCCTCCTTCCTGTCCCAGAGCCTGGTGAACCCCACGTATCTCCCCAGCTCGGGCGCCCAGAGCCAGTTGTTGTGCGTGTCGCCCCTCGCCTGAATCTCGGGGCAGGGGATGGGGTCCGACCAGCGCAGGCCGTCCCTCGAGAAGGCCACGCACATCTGATCCCTCCCTCTGAAGAAGGCCTTGAACCGCCTCTGGGGGTCGGTCTCCCTTTTATCCCTCCTTATCCCCGCCCCGTGCGGCCCCCGGAGGACTATGTTGTTCGCCTTGGACCCCTGAAACTCCACCAGGCCCAGCTCCGGCTTCTCCCAGGAGATGCCGTCCTCGGAAATGGCGTAACAGACCCCCATCTCGCGCCCCATATAAGAACTTTGGAGAAGCTCGGGTTTAGGATCGTGAGCCGCAGGTCGGGTCAAAATTGCTCACCTGCCTTCTGCTTCGGGTTTCTCACCGGCCACAGCCTTCCCTCCCCGATCCTCCGTTTCGTAGTAAGGTTGAACCTCGATGAAGTTCAGGATCAGCTCTTGGCCTATGGGGCCGCCGGGTTTATCCCCGTCCCAGTCCGAGATGATAAGCCTCGCCGAGCTTCCCCTGGCCTTGAAGACCATCCAATGATAGTTGAACCAGAACCTGTGCTCCCTGGTGAAAGGCCCCAGCTGATGGGCGTAGTTGTTGGGTATGACGCTCCGGAAACACCTCTCCGGCAGCGGATCGACCCCCTCGATCCGGATGAAGATCCCATGCTCACGCCTGACGGATCGACCCTCGACCAGATCCCCGTAGTCGGCCGTGATCATCTTCAGCGAATAGAGCCGGCCCGGCTCCAGGTTCCTGATCTCCTGTGAGATGACGTTCGGCCCCCGATCGCTCCTCCTCATCCACAGGAAGACATCGCCCCTCTCCGTCCTGGGGTAGCGGCCCTGAAGCCAGCTGTAGCCCTCCATCCTCCTGACCCTCACACTCCCCTCCTCCGCCTCTTTGATCTTCCACCCCTCAAGCCCCTCCTCGAAGTCCGGGTTGCGGATGTGGTCGAGCTCATACTTGAAGCCGTATCTTCTCGATAGAAGCTCGGTTTGGCCCTCGATGCAGTAATGCCTGTATAGCCTGGCCGCCCACCTCACCGTCTCCTCGTCGGCGTAGCCGCAGGTGTATTCCATCACGCCGTAGATCCCGGAGAAAGCCGGGTCGGTCGCCAACCGCTGGAACTGCATGTCCATCCAGACCTTGAAATCGACGCTGGGATCGACGTTCAGGCTCTCGGTGATGACGAGATAGCCCAGGCAGACTATCATGTGCTCGGCGCACCCGGGTATGCGCCCCCTCCACCTCCTCATCTCCCCGCTCAGCCTCTCGTCCAGAAGCCGGGCCGCCGCCTCCTCGTCAGGCTGTTCCGGCAGGTATCTCTCCCAGGCGAACCGGTAGCCGGAGCCGATGACGGTTTCGATGAACTCCCTGCTCAACCCTGTCCCATACATCGAGCCGCAATAGGGGTAGAAGAGCTTCCCCTTGAACCTCCCGTCCCCCTTCAGGCGGCGGATCGACTCGATGATCGCAGGGTAGGCAGGGTTATCCCCTCCGCCGAACTCGTCCACGATTATGCCGTCGAGCAGCGGATCGCTCATCCCCGGGCTTCCCGCCCAGTATCGGTATGCCCTCTCGGCGTCCCAGCCCTCGAAATAGGGAGTGGCCGGTATCTCGACGATCCACCTCCCGCCGCGCCTTTTCCACTCCTCGACGAGAGGCCGATGCCTTTCGGCGCCGCTTCCGACGATCACGTTCACGTTCGGAAGCACGTGCTCCTTCAGGAAATCCCAATCGTAAGGGCCGAACTCGGGGATGTGGGGGTCGTATTGAAATTTGCAGAAGATCAGCTCCGGGATCGCCCGGACGACCAACCTCTCAAGCAGGGGTCTCCCCCTCGATCGGATGGACAGCCTGTGCTCTCCTTTGGACAGATACCGCATCGCCTCCTGAACCGGGGAAGCGCCATCCCCGTGGGCGATCAGGTTCCCCTCCGAGTCCAGGGAGATCCATATCCGGTCGTCCCCCTCGGCCCGGGCGGCGCTCGAGATGTATACCCATCCCTCCCTCGGGTTGGTGAAGCTCCACTCGCCGCATGGCTGCAACAGGGCGGCTACGCTCATAAGCTCGGCGACGAAGTTGTTCAGAACCCTCATCTCCCCACCTCCTCGGGAATCTCATAGCTGTAGAGGTGCGAGCCGCTGGCGAAGTAGATGCGCCCGTTCAGGATATCCCCTCCCGGACCTATGGGGACGGGCGATTCGGCCAGCATCTCGATCTCGAACGTCTCCGGATCTAACCGCGCGATGCCCCTCACGAACAGGATGTAGATCCCCCCCTTCGGGCCTTTGACGAACGTCCTCGGCCCCTGCTGGAAGTTGGTCGGCCCGAACTCAGCCGCCACGTCCCTCCTGTGGACGATCTCCCTCCTCTCGGGGTCGAAGACGAAGAAGATCCTCCTATCGGCGAAGCCGAAGACGAAGCCGTTCGGGCCGAGGCACATGTCGGTGTAGCTCTGGACGCCGGGCAGGACGGCCTCATGCCACTCGACCCGTTTCGTCCTCATGTCCATGATGTAAAGCTCGGCCTCCTCGGCTATCCTCTCGCCGCCGGTGCCGGGGGCGGTCGTCGTGCCGCCCAGTATCCTCCCGTTCGGAAGCGCCACCAGGCTCATGGTGGAGTGGTAGGGTATGATCCTCGTGTGATCGATCAGCGTCGCCGTCCCCGTCTCCCTATCCCAGAAGAGCAGCCCTCCGCCCGTGTAGCCGTAACTGGGCGTCCCGGCCAATACGAGCGTTTTGCCGTCGGGACAGGCAAGCAGGTCGTGGGGGCGGTTGATGACCGGGGCGCTCTGCGTCAGGAAGCGGGGGTTAGAATCCTCCTTGCCCTTTTGAGTCGGAACCCACTCCTCAAACGGGTTCCACTCCAGCAGGAAGCCTCCCGTGTAACCCCCTATGAAGACGCGATCCCCCTGTTTCGCCAGCGTGTTCCACTGGCCGTAACAGGCCCTGTTGACCCACTCGTCCGTTTCGGGGTTATAGCTGAAGAACCGCATCGGGAAGGCAGTTCCGCCGCATATCGTCCCGTTCGGCGCAGCTATAAGCCCCATGATGTGCGCCCCCTCGCTCGTGTAGTCGAACCTCAGCTCCTTGACCTCGCCGGTTTCGGGGTTTTCGACCACCAGCAGCCGCTCCACCAGGTCGCATCTGACGATCCTCTTGCCGTCGGGGAACACCCTGTGAAACAGCCCCTGGCTGCCCGCTATGATCGGTTTCCTATTGATCCGCCTGGGCGGGTCGATCCTCCTCGCCTCGCCCCTGTAAAACTCATACCACCTGTCCTTGACCGCGTATCCGTAGACCCTGCCGTTCAGATCGCGGACGACGTATGCCATCCCCTTGACCCGCTCCTCTTCGGGGATCATCGGCTTGACCTGACCGGTCCGGGGGTCGAACGCTATGATCTGGGCGGCGGCGTAGCCTATACCGATGTAGATCCATCCCGCATCGTCGGCGGCGATATAGCGGGGGTATTCCGCCCAGTTCTGTTTGTAGATGTGGCCGTAATCCCTGAGCTTCCGTGTTCGGGGGTCGAACGAGACCAGTCCGCACTGAGGGTATGTGGCCGACCAGATGACGCCGTTGTCGTCCTCGGTCATGCTCATCGCCATCCGCGGCGCGGTTTTGCCCCAGAAGGTGAAGGCGCGCTTTTCGGGGTCGAACTCGACGAAATGGGAGTTGAAGTGGGTGTAGAACTTGTTGCGGCTGGAGAGGATGGAGGCGTAGGGGCAGTCGCCACCGGGCGGGAAGGGCATCGAGAACTCCTCGCTTTCCCCCGTCTCGGCGTCTATCATCAGAAGCGCATACCCTCCCCTGTGGTCGAACAGCCACACCAACACCACGTCGCGCCCCTCGCCGTCGACCGTGGCGACGATCCCCCTGGGGCAGCTTACGGGCGTGGCCACGCCGTGATGGAGGAAGCCGTTCCCTAAATCCTCCACGGCCCCAAAGGAGCCGACCAGCGCCGTCCACACGAGAAGCGTATAACCCACGATCCCCCTCCCCGCGGATCACCTCCGCGAAAGAAGCTTAATCCTGCCCCACACGACGGCCAGCTTATTCGAAGGGGAGACGGCGGCTATTTGAGCCAGTCCTTTCTCCATGATCGTCCTTATATCGTCCTGGCTCAGGGGGACGTTGAAAAGGCCGATCTCGTCCAACACGCCCTTCACCTGAACGCTCGCCCCCCTGTCATCCCCGCCTATGACCAGGGGATCGGTGTTGTGAACCGGCTTGGCCGAGGTCTGGGTCTCGCCGTCCAGCTCCCCGTCGATGTAGAGCTTCATGGAGCTCCCATCATACGTCACCGCCACGTGATGCCAGCTCTCGTCCGTCACGGGCCTCGTCCCCTTCAGCAGGTTCAGCTCGCCAGCCTCGGTGAAGAAGTTGAAGTTTATCCTGCCGGCTGGCTCGGTGTAGAGGGAGTAGTTGTTCACGTTCCTGGTGCCGTTGACGTTCTTCTGGATGATGAGCTGCCAGTCCTTCTTGCCCAGCTTGATCCACGCCGTTATCGTCCACCTATCCAGGTTGAGCGACTCGTCATGTTTCACCGATATGTAATCCCCAGTGTTTCCGGGGAACTCCACGCCTTTCCCTATCCTCCCGCTCACCCACTTCACCCCCGCGGGCACCTTCCCGTCGTGCCCGTGACCGGAGATATCCCTGACCATGTTCCCCTCCTCATCGAAGACCCATATCCCGACGATCGAGTTCAAATCGATCGATCCGAGACAGGGGAGAGCGATGAGGAGAAACAGAAGGGTTGAAACGGCGCGT
>QNBQ01000032.1 GCA_003645735.1 Candidatus Poribacteria bacterium | reverse complement strand
TTGGGGGGCAGCTTTTCAAGCCACTCAACCGTCCCCATGGCTCAGATATCCTCCGGCCAATGGGTTTCGGTGAAGGTCGTCCAGGAGCCGGTTTTCTTGTCGTATCGGGAGAGGCCCCTCTGGGTGCCTATCCAGACGTAACGCCCGTCGATCGCTATTGAGTAGACGGTGTTGTGGGCCAGGCCGTCCTCCTTCGTGAACCCCTTCCAGGAGTTGTTCTTCGTGTCGAAGACGCTGACGCCGGCGTCGTAGGTGCCGAACCAGATCAGATCGCCGTCGATCGCTATGCAGGTCACCTTATCGCTTATGAGGCCGTCCTTCGTCGTGTAGGTCCTCCAGTCCTTCGTCCGCTTGTCGTAAACGGCGGCGCCCTTATCGCTGCCGAACCAAACCCACCTCTCATCTGCGGCTATGGCCGTGATCTTATCGTCCGGCAGCCCATCCTCCTTCGTGAAGGTCTTCCACATATCCCTCCGCTTGTCATACCTGCTCACCCCCATCCTCGTGCCGACCCAGACGTATTTATCGTCGACCGCTATGCACCAGACCTCGTCCGAGACCAGCGTTTCGGCGAACTCCTTGGAGATAGCCCCCGGCTTTATCTCTATGCCCGAGGTGTAGCTGACCCAGGCGTTGGGGTTGTCGGAGTTACGGGGGAACCTGCCTATCCCCCTGTTGGTCCCGACCCACACATCGCCGCCCGAGATGGCTATCGAGGTTATATCCTCATCGGGCAGGCCGTTTTCCCGCTTGTAGCCGTCCCACCTGTCGGCCACCTTGTCGTATCTGTTGACCCCCTCGCGCGTGCCTATCCAGACGTATCTGTCGTCAACGGCCAGGCAGTTGACCCAGTTGTTGATCAACCCTTCCTCGGAGGGGGGCTCCCACCACCTTATCCTTCTGCCGCCGATCCTCATCTCCTGTCTGCCTCCCCTCTGGCGATAGTTCTCCCAGGCCCCGTAGATCTTGTCGTATCGGGAGAGGCCCGAGGTCGTGCCGACCCAGACGTATCGGTCGTCAACGGCCAGCGCCCTCACCTCCCTGCCGAGCAGGGATTTTTCGGCCACGAAGTATGTCCAGGACTCCAGCTTCTTGTCATACCTGCATATGCCGAAGGGGGTTCCGACCCAGACGTATCGATCGTCCACCTTGAGCGCCCTCTCGTTGACGTGGTCGTGCAGCAGCCCCGTCCTCCTGTCGAAGGAGGTCCAAGTGCCCGAGGTCATGTGCAGCCTCATCACCCCTCTGCTGAAGGTCCCAAGCCACAGGTAATCGCCGTCCTCGCACAGCTCCATCACGCCCGTCCCCCACTCGCCCTTGGGCGTGACGCTGAACCACTCGCCCGTCCTCCTGTCGTAGCCGGTGATCCCGACATCGCTCCAGGGCTCGTAGAGTATCCAGACGTGCTCGGGGGTGATGATGATCTTGTCCACCTCGTCGTCGGCCAGCACGTCGGCCTCCGAGAAGGTCTCCCATCTGCCCGTCTTCTTATCGTATCTCGAAAGCGGCCTGCCGCCGTCCCTCGTCCAGGCGCTGGCCACCCAGACATATCTCTCATCCGCCGCTATCCACCTGGCCCCGTGGCCCCCCAGCCCGTCCCTGATCGTGAACTTCCTCCATTCCCCTTTCGACGCGTCATACCTGAAGACGTTCATCCTGGTGCCCACCCAGACCTGATCGCCGTCGACGGCGATGTAGGCGACCGTGTCCCAGGGGAGGCCCGACCCCAGGTCGAACGACTCGACCTCGCCCGAGTTCCTGCTTATCCTCGTCACCTCCTGCAGGTTCTCATAGGAGACCCACACGTAATTTTCGGCGGGCACCACCAGATCCACGTCGTCGGACGGCAGCCCGGTCTCCCTGGAGAACCTCTCCCACAGATCCCTCGCCTTATCGTAGCGCAGCAGGCCGTTGTCGGTCGAAAACCAGACGTAATCCCCGTCGACGGTTATCCGCCTGACGATCGTCATCGCCCTGACCTTCGGATCCTTGAATATATCGAACCTGGTGAACCTGCGCCAGGTGTCGGTGGGGCGGTGATATCTGAGGATACACCCGTTGGGCGTCCCCGCCCAGTTGCTGAACCAGATGTAATCGCCGTCGAACTGGATGTCGAAGGCGTCGGGGTTGAGGAGCGGATCCCTGTCGAACCTGTTCCTATAGGCCTCGATCGCCCCCCCATCCGGGTCATACCTTATCAAACCCGTGTCCGTCGCCAGATAGAGGTATCCGCCGGCCCGGACGATCCTCCTCACCAGATAGGATATCCCCTCGACCCTCTCGAGCTCTCCAGAGGCCCCCATCCGGAACAGCCCGGTCGGGGTTCCGATCCACAGCCCGGCCTTATCCGGCAGGATCGCCGTGGCGCAGAGATCGGGCGCTATCAGCTCGGCCTTCCCCTCCGGGTTTATCCCGTAAACCCCATCGACCGTCCCGACGAACATCCTCTCCCCGTCGGGGGCGATCGACCTGATCCGTCCTTTGAGGACGATTTGGGGATCGCCGCTCCCCAGCCTGTAAAGCCCCTCCTCGGTTCCGACCCAGATCGCATCCCTCCACTTCCCGATGGCAGTTACCCTCCTGCCGTCAAACGCCTCGATTCTCCTCCACTTCCCGCCCTCCAGCTCGACGAGCCCGTCGCTAAGCCCGGCCCAAACCTTGCCGTCGATGAGCGAGAGCGTCATCACATAGGGCCGGTCGCGTCCGCCCACGCTCCCGAAGAACCTCCATATCCCCGATCTCCTCTCCAGAACCTGAACCCCCCTCTCTGTTCCGACCCACACCTCATCGGGGGTGACCAGGACGGAGGTGAGGTAGTCGGAGACCATGCCGTCCTTCCTGTCGAAGTTCCTCCAGGAGGAGCTTTCGGGGTCGAAGAGGGAGAGCCCGCTCGGGGTGGCGATCCAGATGGAGCCGTTCCCGTCCAGGTCTATATCCCTGACGTCGTTGTCGGCTATCCTATCGGCCACCGTGTATACCGTCCACTCGCCGGTCACCTTGTTGAACTTGACAGCCCCGCTCTCGTAGGTGCCGAACCAGACGTCGTTGCCGTCGACGGCTATGCAGGTGATGTGATCGCTAGGCAGACCTCCGTCCTTGGCGCGGTAGTTGATCCAGGTGTTGACCGATTTGATGTATCTCTGAACGCCGCCGTTTGCGGTGGCGATCCAGACCTGGTTGCCGTCCACGAGTATCGCGGTGATCATATCGCTTGTGAGCAGGTCGGCCTTGGAGAAGGCCTTGACGAAGGCCTGGTCGGTCTTGCTGAACAGGCTTATGCCCGATTTACGGGTGCCGAACCAGACGGAGTCCTCGTCTATCGCGATGGCCGTTATCTCCTCGCCGACAAGCCCGTCCCTGGCCGTGTAGCTGTTCCAGGAGTCGGTCGCCTTGTGATACCTGCTGACGCCCCCCTCGCCCGGCTTCCTCCTCGGCTCCCAGAACCTCCTGATCCTCCAATCCTTCCTCTCTTTGCCCATCCCGACCCACACGTATTCCTGGTCGACCGCTATGGCGGTGATGTTATCGCTGGGCAGGCCCTCCTTCTTCGTCCTGACGGCCCAGCTGTCGATCCTCTTATCGTATCTGTTAAGCCCGCCGTCCGTGCCGAACCAGACGTAGCTTCCGTCCACGGCTATGCATTGAACCCTGTCGCTGGCCAGCCCGTCCTTGCTCCTGTAGATCCGCCACGACCCGGTTTTGGGGTTGAACCTCGTGACGCCCTCATCGGTCGCGAACCAGACCGTATCGCCGTCCACGGCTATGGCGTTTATGACATCGCTCGAAAGCCCGTCCGATTTGGTGTAGTGAACCCATCTCCCCTCGCTTTTTATGAACCTTGAGACGCCCTTATCGGTGCCTATCCAGATGTTTTCTGGGTCGACCGCGATCGCCCTTATCCTGTTGCTTATGAGGGCCCTTTCCCATTTAGCCTTTGCCTTGGTCGGTTTAGGCGGGAGATGACCGGCGATCTCCGTCGGGCCTCTCCCTTTGGCGGGTTTTTCGGCCCGCTGGGACGGCGGGGTGAGGGTGAGGCACCCCGCCAGAAGCGGGATCAAAAAGATCGGTATAAGCCTTTTCATCCCGGCTCACCCCTCTCCTCATCCGAGGAGGGCCTCCACGAACTCCCTGGCGTTGAAATCCCTCAGGTCGTCTATCCGCTCGCCTATCCCGATGAGCTTTATCGGTATGCCCAGCTCATCTTTGACGGCGATGACGATGCCGCCCTTCGCCGTCCCGTCCAGCTTGGTGAGGGCGATGCCGGTGACGGGGACCGCCTCGTTGAAGGTTCTGGCCTGGGCTATGGCGTTTTGGCCCGTGGTGGCGTCCAGCACCAGCAGCACCTCGTGGGGGGCGCCCGGCAGCTCTCTGCCCATCACCCTGGCGATCTTCTGAAGCTCCATCATGAGCGGCTTTTTCGTGTGGAGCCTGCCCGCCGTGTCCACTATGAGCACGTCCACATCCCTCGCTTTTGCGGCCTGAATCGCGTCGAACACCACCGCCGCCGGGTCGGCGCCCATGGCGCCCTTTATCAGCTCGACGCCCGCCCTGTTGCACCATATCTCCAGCTGCTCATCGGCCGCCGCCCTGAAGGTGTCGGCGGCCGCCACCAACACCCTCTTGCCCTCGTTTTTGAACCTGGCGGCCAGCTTGCCTATGGTGGTCGTCTTGCCCACGCCGTTGACGCCCAGGACCATTATCGAGAACGGCTTGGCCCCGCTCACCTCAAGCGGCCTGTCCTCGCCCAGTATCCCCAGGATCTCCTCCTTCAACAGCTCCAGCACCTGGGGCGGCTCCTTAACCCCCTTCTCCTCGATCAGCTCCCTCACCCTGTCCATCAGCTTCATCGTGGTCTCGACCCCCACGTCCGCCTCCACCAGAACCTCCTCTATCCTTTCGAGCATCTCCTCATCTATCTCCCTCCCGGAGAGGATCGAGGAGAGCTTCCCCAGGATGTTTTCCCTCGTCTTGGAAAGCCTCTCCCTCAGCCTTGCGAAAAGCCCCTTCCCTTCGGGCCTTTCGGGCTGAGGCTCATTGGCCTTTTTCCTACCCCATAGCTTCCCCAACACGTGGATCCTACCCCCTCAAAACGTTATCGAGAACGTCTTGTATTTGCCCGTATAGGGCAGGGTTTTGACCTGGACATCGTCCACCCTCGCCGAGGGCGGCCCCACCCTGCACCAATCTATGAACTCCATGACCGATTTTCTCTCCCCTTCGACCATCGCCTCCACGTCGCCGTTCGGCAGGTTCCTCACCCATCCGCCCAGCCCCAGCCTCTGGGCCACACCTCTGAGGAACCACCTGAACCCGACCCCCTGGACGATCCCCTTTATGATGATGTGGGCGCCGATCTTGTCGCTCATCGCCGACCTCCTCGCATCAGAAGTTTATCTTAGCCTACTAGGACCCGCCTGTCAAGCTCCCCCACTTGACAAACCTCTCCTTTATTGTAAAATTAAGGTTGAACCCGTCATCCGCCCGGGTGCGAAAAGGCTTCAAAACATCCGGAAAAGGGGAGAGATCGGTGATGTATTACAGCAGGTATGGCTACCAGTCGGATCTATATAGACAAACCCAGGTGAGAACCCCCCTCATCTCCAGGCCGCTCCCGCCGTATCTTCCCACCATACCGAGGCTTGTCGTTCAGATATTTGAACACGTCAACTTCGGCGGCCGATACGCCTGGGTCATAGGGCCGATCCGGGATCTGAGGGAGATAGGGTTCGAGAACATCATCTCATCCTGCATCGTCTACAAAGGCCCCGGCTACCATCAAAGCCCGAACTACAAGGTGATCTTCCACGAGCACCCCAACTTCCGGGGAAGGAAGCTGATATTGGGGCCGGGATACTACCCCAACTTCCACGACGTCACCTACAACTTCCCCGACAGGGCCTCCTCGATAAGCTTCGGCGACTCCCTCACCTCGGACGGGCCGGTCTTCGGGACGATACCGCTGATCGTGGAGGTCTTCTCGGAGCCTAACTTCCAGGGTCGGAGGGCGCTCGTCCTGAGGGACATAAGCTTCACGCGCGACATCGGGATGCAGGACAACATCCAGTCCGTCCGGATCTTCAAAGGCCCCGACTTCCCGCCCGGAGGGGCGAGGGTGATCTTCTACGAGCACATCGATTTCGAGGGGGCGCAGCTGGTCATAGAGATGAAGCCGAGCGACTTCCGGAAGGAGATACCGAACCTGTCGCTGCTGCCCCAGAGCTTCGGCAACATCATCTCCTCGATAAAGATCGAGGGGTGGACGGCTTCGACCCAGTTCACGGAGCTGGTGTTCAGCGACGAGTTCGACGGGGAGGAGCTGAAGCCGGGGTGGAAATGGGTCGACCCGAAGGGAGGAGGCTCCTGGTCGCCGAGGCAGGGCTACCTGGAGATGAGGTGCGAGCCGGGCCAGGACCTGTGGTGGGGGCATCAAGGGCGGGGCGGCAACATGGACGCCCCAAGGCTTCTGCGCAGGATAGAGGGCGACTTCGCCATCGAGACCAGGATACAGGTGACACCGCAGCTGAGGGAGCACGGAGGGCTGCTGGTTTGGGCCGATGAGAACGCATTCCTGAGGCTGGAGAAGACCTCGGGCGCCCACGCCTTCAGGGGGGACGTCAGGTTCGAGCGACACGTCCACAGGATATACAGGTTGGTCGGCAGGGCGCCCGGGCTGGCCAGGGGGATAAAACAGCTTTACCTGAGGATCGAGAGGGTGGGGAACCAGTTCACCGGATACGTCAGCCGGGACGGGGTCAACTGGATCTCATGCGGCACCACCTCGGTCGGGATGCCCAAGACGGTCTGGGTCGGGCTGCACGCGCTGGCGCCGGGCAACATCCCGCCCACGCTCACCAGGTTCGATTACTTCAGGATATTCAAGCGGCCGGCTGAAGCGGGCGTCCCGCAGAGGGTGGAGGGAGCTGTGACCGCCCCGGGTATGGCGGGGCTGCCGGTGAGGTCGGCCCTGACGGAGCTTCGCAGATCGCAGCTCGAGCTGCAGAGGTTCATGAGCCTCAGGGAGCTTTACAAGTGAGGTGAAAGCGTATGCCGCTCTCCCCCAGGTTGATCGTCGAGGCGTATGAGCACCCCTTCTTCAGGGGGAAGAAGGTCACCCTGATAGAGCCGGTGGCCGATCTGAGGGAGCTGGGCGCCGATAACATCATCTCCTCGATCAAGATCTTCAAAGGCCCCGGCTTCGCCTCGGCCCCCAATTATAAGGCCGTCTTCTACGAAGGCCCCAACTTCCAGGGCAGGGCGCTCGTTTTGGGGCCGGGCTTCTACCCCGACATCCACGCCTACCCCTACAACTTCGGCAACAGGATCTCCTCCGTCTCGTTCTCCCCCGTCCTGCCGCCCACCGCGCCCGATTACGGGCTTATACCGGTGATAATCGAGGTCTTCAGGGACGTGGAATACCGCGGGCCGAAAAACGTCATACTGAGGGACGTGGGGAACGCGGAGGAGATAGGCCTGAACAACGCCATCTCATCCCTCAAAATACAGCGCGGCCCCAACTTCCCCTTCAGGGGATGCAGGGTGATCTTTTTCGAGCGGCCCTACTTCCGGGGGAGATCGATGACGATCGAGCTGAACCCGCGCGAGTTCTCCAAGGACATCGTCAACCTGCACCACATCCCCGAGAGGTTCGGCGACGTGATCTCCTCGATAAAGATCCTGCCCGAGGGGGAGTTCAACGTGCTGGTGGTCGAGGGCGATACCCGCTGCCAGGAGCCGGGCATCTTGGCCTCCCTGACGGAGGTTCAGGGCAGCAAGATAAACTACGACTTCGTGATGGTCAACGGCAACAGGGACAACTTCGGCGACCCCGACAGGGCTGTGAAGCTCTCCTCGATCAACCTCGACAACTACGACATCATCTGGCTGACCTGGAACGCCTCGGGACACGACAGGGAGTATTTCCTGGAGGACGCCGAGGGGATGATAAGGGACTTCGTCGCCAGGGGCGGGATCGTGTGGTGCTCGGCCATGGACGACAACATCGTGGAGGGGAAGGGTTGGAGGGGCGGATGGCTGCCCGTGGAGAAACACCCCATAACGGTGGTCAACTCCGAGGACGTCAACGTCCAGATAACGGACGCCGGCTGGCGGACGGGTATGTTCACCTGGCCGAACGAGATCGACGTCAACGCGCTTTACACCGACGATCACTGGGTGACGAAGGATTGGAGGTATGAGATACTGGCGAGACGGGCGGACGAGAAGAGGGAGCCGGTCTCCTTCCAGCTCAAGTGGGGCAACGGGTATTACGTGGGCTTCGCCCTGGACACGAGGGATGCCAAGAGGGCCGAGGCGGCCAGGCCCTTCATCGAAAACGTCCTCTGTTATCTGATAAGCCTCGCCTGGCAGACCTCGCCCAGGCAGAGGATGAGGACGGCGAGGGGGCTAAGCGACGTGACGATCGGGGTCGAAAGATACAGATACGAGATAATCTCCGCCCGCCTCCGGAGGAGATAGGGAGGAGAGATAGATGCGGCTGATCATAGCGATCCTAATGGTGCCGGTGGTCGTCATATCGACGATCCTGGCCCTCTATGTTTTCAAGGTATCGCTCAGCGCCCTGCTTGTGCCTCCCCTGGCGGCGCTTCTCGCCGGCATAGCGTTCGTGGCCATCGTATACAGATACAGGAAACCGAAGCCGGACGAGGCGCTGGTCAGGACGGGAGGCAGAAAAGCGAAGGTGACGATCACCGGCGGCATGTGGGTCAACACGATCATCCACGAGATAAGGCCGGTTTCGCTCAACACCGTCAGGATAGAGATCATCAGGGAGGGGACGGACGCGCTGATCACCGCGGACTTCAACCGCGCGGACATCGAGGCGGTCTTCTACGTGCGCGTCCAGCCGATAGAGGAGCACGTGTTGAGGGCGGCCCAGAGCCTGGGAGAGAAGGCCTTCACGCCCGAGGCGCTTAGGGAGCTGATCGAGCAGAAGGTGGACGGGACGCTGAGGGCGGTGGCAGCGACGATGAAGATAGAGGACCTGCTGCGCAAGAGGGCCGAGTTCGCACAACAGGTGCTCGAAGCCTGTAAGGACGATCTGCTCGAAAACGGCTTGACTCTCGAGACGGTCGCCATAACCAGGATAGATCAGACGCCGATAGATGCCTACGACCCCAACAACCGGTTCGACGCGATCGGTATCAAGGAGATCACCGAGATCACCCAGGAGCAGAAGATGTTGAAGGAGAAGATCGTCAAGGAGAGGGAGGTGCAGATCACCGAGATCGACGTCAAGGCGCAGAAGCAGATACTCGACTTGAGGCAGGATCTGGCGTGGAAGGAGGCCGATCAGGCTAAGAACGTCGCGGTCTACGCCGCCGAGAGGGAGGCCGAGACGGCCGTCGTCCAATACCAGATGCAGCGGAAGATAGCCGAGGCCGAATATGACATGAAGCTCGGCGTCGAGAAGGCCCGCATCGCCCAGGAACAGGGCATTTTGGAGAGGGAGATCGAAAAGACATTGATGGTGGAGCTCGCCAGGATCAACCAGGAGAAACAGGTGATGCTGAGCGAGATCGAGAAGAACCTCATCGTCGAGGTGGGGCAGATCGACCAAGCTAGGCAGGTCCAGCTCGCCGAAATCGATAAGATGCTGAAGGTCGAGCTCGCGCGCATCGCTCAGGAGCAGGCGGTTCTCGAAAGGGAAATTGAGAAGACGCTGAACGTCGAGAAGGCCCGTATCGCCCAGGAACAGGCCGTCACAGAGAGGGACATCGAGAGGACTTTGAACGTCGAGACCGCCAGGATCAACCAGGAGCAAGCCGTTCAACTGAGGGAGATCGAGAAGAACCTGGTCGTTGAAACTGCTCAAATCGACCAGTCCAGGCAAGTCCAGCTTGCGGAGATCGACAAGACGTTGAAGGTCGAGCTTGC
>QNBQ01000031.1 GCA_003645735.1 Candidatus Poribacteria bacterium | reverse complement strand
GTATGAGTCATACGTCGGGTCGATCGTCGCCACGATGGCCCTGGGCGCCGGCGCTTTCGCCAAACACGGCCTGGCGCTCCAGAGCATAACGGTGCCGCTCGTGCTGGCCGCTGTGGGCGTGGTCGCCTCCATACTCGGGACGTTCCTGGTCAGGTCGGGCGAGAGGGCCACGCAGTCGACGCTGCTCTGGGCGTTGCGGAGAGGGATATGGTTTACGGCGGCGGTCATAGCGATCGCCTCCTTCTTCATCGTCAGAGCGACCCTGGGGCCGGATTACGACGGGATATACGGGGCGGTTTTGACGGGGCTCGCCGTCGGGCTGATAATCGGCTACTTCACCGAGTTCTTCACCTCGGACAACTACAGGCCGACCCGCTCCATCGCCAGGGCTGCTGAGACGGGGCCGGCGACGGTGATCATACAGGGGATGGCCATGGGCATGCTCAGCACGGCGATACCGGTGGCGACCGTCGGCCTGGGCATCTTCTTCGCCTTCTGGCTGGCCCACGGGTTCCAGGACGTCACCATGGGCCTTTACGGGATAGGGATCGCAGCGGTGGGGATGTTGAGCACCTTGGGGATAACGCTTGCAAGCGACGCCTACGGGCCGGTCGCCGACAACGCCGGCGGCAACGCCGAGATGGCCGGTTTGCCGCCCGAGGTGAGGGAGAGGACGGACGCTCTGGACGCCCTGGGCAACACGACGGCGGCCACCGGCAAGGGGTTCGCGATAGGATCGGCGGCCCTAACCGCCTTGGCGCTGATCTCCGCCTACAAGGAGGAGGTCGTCAAGTTCCTGGCCAACTCGGAGATCTTCAGGGAGTTCCTCAAGGGGATCGGTCGGCTGCCGGCGAACTTCGATCAGCTCAGCGAGCTGGAGAGGGTTCAGCTGCTCAACTCGCTCCCTGAGGAGATGAGATCGCTCTTCCTCAAGAACTACTTCAACGTCACGCTGGAGAACCCAAAGGTGATAATCGGGCTGCTTATAGGCGGGATGCTGCCGTTCCTGTTCTGCTCGCTGACGATGCAGGCCGTCGGCAGGGCGGCCGGGGCGATAATCAGGGAGGTGAGGAGGCAGATAAGGGAGCTGGGGATACTGGAGGGGAGGAACAAGCCGGATTACGCCAGCTGCGTCGCCATATGCACCGCCGCCGCTCAGAAGGAGATGATCCTGCCCGCCGGTATAGCGATCGTCGCCCCGATCTTCATCGGCATACTGCTGGGGAGCGAGGGATTGGTCGGGCTGCTTTCGGGCGCGCTGGTGAGCGGGTTTGTCCTGGCCGTGATGATGGCCAACGCCGGCGGCGCCTGGGATAACGCCAAGAAGTTCATAGAGAAGGGCAACCTGGGAGGCAAGGGCTCCGAGGCGCACAAGGCGGCTGTGGTGGGCGACACGGTAGGAGACCCGTTCAAGGACACCTCCGGGCCGTCGCTCAACATACTGATCAAGTTGATGTCGATGGTGGCGGTCGTGTTCGCATCGTTCATCGTCAAAAACGCGCTGTTCTGAGGGTTGCTTTCAACCCCGGGCTTTGATAAGATGAGGGCGTGATCCCAAGAAGGGGTCACGCCTTTTTCTTTAAGGGCGATGGCCAACCGACCGCTTCTGAAGCGGAACTTCGCGCTGGGAGTCGCGAACGGGGCGCTTTATCATTTCGGCATCGCGATCCTGAGCCCCGAAGTTATCCTCCCCGTCTACATCGCTGCGCTAGCGTCGATGGGCGGATGGGAGGGGGCGGCGAACGTGTTGGCCGGGCTGCTCTCGATGATCCTGCAGCTGGGATGGTTCCTGCCGCAGCTGTTCGTGGCCGATCTGATACAGAGCAAACCCTATAAGCTCCCGATCTACAGAAGGGCCTCCGTTTTGAGGGTTTCGACCCTTATCCTCCTCATAGTTATGGTCTGGGCGCTTGGGGCCGACCATCCCAGGCTCCTGATCGTCGCGACGATCCTGCTTCTGGGCCTTTACGGGGTTTTCGGGGGGATATCGGGCTCGGCTTTCATGGACGTTGTGGGCAAGAGCATACCGCCGGGGATGAGGGGGAGGTTTTTCGGGCTGAGGATGTTCATAGGGGGCCTCTTGGGGCTGGTCGCGGGACAGATAGTCAGGTTTATCCAGGGGCTGGGCCTGCCCTTCCCCAAGGATCACCTGATCCTCTTCGCGCTGGCCGCCTCGGTTTTGAGCATCGCCTTGCTCTGTTTCAGCCTCGTCAAGGAGCCGCCGGGGATCGAAGGGGTGAGGAGGGTGGGGGTATGGAGACACCTGAAGCGGGCGCCGTCCATATTGAGGACGGATCGGAACTTCAGGCGGTTCACCCTTGTGAGGCTGGGCTTCGCCTTCACCGCCATGTCCACCCCCTTCTTCACGCTTTACGCCGTAAGGGTCCTGGACGTCCCCCCCGAGATGAAGGGGACCTTCATATCGATATTGGCCCTGAGCGGCATAATATCCAACCCGCTCTGGAGCTATTTGAGCGATAAAGTGGGCAATAGGGTTGTGATGATCGCTGGGGCGGGCGCCTTGGCCTTAAGCCCGGTTATCCCCCTCATAACCAGGTTTATCCCCTCTGAGGGAGGCGGAGGCATCTTATCGCTTCTCCGACCGCTCACCTCCTCGGAGAACCCCGTTCACAACTTCTACTGTCTGACCTTTATGACGGCGGGTATTGGCAGGATGGGATATAACATCGCGAACTTGAGCTATTTGCTCGACATCTCCCCCGAGAAGGAGAGGCCGACCTATGTGGGCCTGATGAACACGCTTACGGCGCCGATGATGCTGATCCCGATGCTGGGGGGATACCTGATAGATCTGACCGCTTTCGAAGTGGTCTTCGCCATTTCGGCCCTTTCGGGTTTCATAACGATGTGGTTGGCCTCCGGCCTGGAGGGGAAGCCCTCCCCTTCGATCTGATGTTGGCGAGAGCCCTTTCGGCGTATCTCCTCACAAAGGCCCTCTTATCGCTCAAATATCTCTCGATCAACTCCTCCCCATATGGGTCGCCCAGCTTCGCCAGGACGCCCCCCGCCGCTATATCGACGCTCCACCTCATCGAGGCCTCCACGACCCCGCCGTGGAGCTTGACGGGCATATCGGGCAGATCCGATTCGACGTATCGTTTTATCGGCTCTATACAGCTTGGATCGCCTATCCTCCCCAGCGCCTTTATCGTGAACGTCGCCGAGTGGGGATCGATATCGGGCCGGCTCAGGAACTCTATCAGATCGGGGACGGCTTCCTTGTCCCCGATCATCCCGAGCAGTATGACGGCCGCGACCGCCCTGGGGGCGGCTTTGGGGGCATCCAGCTCCTTCCTCCTCTCTTTGAGCGCCCTTCTCAGCTCGGGGACGGCCTCCTTCCTCCTCATGATCCCCAGGGCTATCGCCGCCGAAAACCTCCTTTCAGGCTCGGGCGCTTTCAGAACCTCAAGCAGCTTCGGGACGGCCTCCTGGCCCCATCTGGTGATCAGCCATATCGCCTCCGAATCGTCCTCCGCGCCCAGCTTGCCGATCAGCTCGTCTATGGGGGGCAAGGGCCTGGTGGGGGTCTCCATGTATTCGTCGAGCAACACCGCCGGCTCCAAAAGGCCGTTTTGGACGAGCACAGCCTGAACCTTCTTGACGTCCAGCTCCCTGGGGCTCACCCCCTGGAGGGCCGCTAGGGCCGCGGCCACCCCCGCCGCCTCCCCTATCGCCTCGATCGTCCTCTGCATCCTCAGCGCCATCTGTGCGTCGTGATCGGCCGAGATCGCCCTGCAGGCGACCAAGATGTTCTCCAGACCTTTCGGCAGCAGACATCGATATGGCACGTCACACCCTATCTCCTTCCTCCAAAGCCCCAAAACCGAAACCCATATCTGGGCCAGCTCGCTCTCGTTTTCGAAATCGACGGCGTGGTTGTCGTAATGCGCCCAGCAGCGGGCTATGACGTCCGGGAACCTCCTGTTCTCTATCTGATCCATCAGCGTCAACACGTAATCCCCGACGATCCACCTGCTCTCCCTCACCCCCAGCATGGGGGCGATGTCGAGGTATCGGTTCGACTCGTTGAACTCCTCGTGCCAGAGGTTCCTCCTCCCCTCGAGGAAGGCCCTCGTCAGGTCTCTTATATCGGAGGGATCGACCCACCCGGAGTCGAAGTTGAGGAACTTTATGCCCTTCTCCTCCAGCTTGAGGGGGCAGAGGGAGTAGGGCTGGGCGAATCCATCCGTCTCCCTGCCGACTTTAAACTCGGCCCCGGCCATGGCCGCCACATCCCCGTCCCCCGTCGCGTCGATCGTCACCTTCGCGAGGATAGCCTTCCTCCCGCCGATGTTCTCAACCACCACCCCCCTGACCCTGTTCCCCTCCATCACCACGCCCACGGCCAACGTCTTGATCAGAACCTTGACGCCCTCCCTCCTCAACATCTCTTGAATTATGAGCTTCTTACACTCCGGGTGGAACCCGAAGCTTTTCAGTTCGAACCTCTCCCTCAGGGCCCTCTCCCTCCTCTCGATCTCGGCCTGTACTCCTCCTCCGACGCCGTAGTAGTAGATGTGGACGTTGGCCGCCGTTGACGTCCCCCCCAGGAAGGGGTTCGCCTCTATCAACACCGTTCTGGCCCCCCTTCTGGCGGCGGCGATGGCAGCGGGGACGCCGGCCGTTCCGCCTCCGACGACGAGCACGTCGGCCTCCTCCATCACCTCCAGCTCCCTTGGTGGCAGCTTAACCGTCTTTTCGGCCTTAAACCACCCGGGCTCCCGAATCATAAGCTCGCTCATCGCCCTCAACCCTCCCTCATAAGTATGCTCGTTATGAACTTCCCCGTCCCCTCTCCCAGCTGAAGGGCGTTTGAAAACTGAAGGAGGAAGGATTGGATGATCTGATCGACGGAGATGTGAGAGCTGCAGACGAGGAGGTTCTTCAAACCGCGTGGGATCAGGCAGCCATATGGGATGTAAAAGACGGCAGTCTCCTCGTTAAGCTCCTCCATATAGGTGACCGAACAGGCTATGCCGGGCGGGACGTCGTGCTTGGTTATCGCCTCCTCGAAGTTCACCGTCTCCTGACCGGCTATCCTCACGCCGTTCAGGAAGAGCGGCTCGAAATCGGTATGGGTGAGCATGGCGTTCTCGAACCCCGGGACGTTCCCCTTCAAATAGCTCATGATCTCGAAGACCTTCCTCCTCGACTCGAACTCCACCCTCGTCACCTCCTCGGGATCGGTGGGGTCGCATTCGCCTGTGAGGTAAAAGGTGACCACCAGCTCTCCTCCCCAGACGGTCGGCTGTATGTATACCCGGTCGTCGGACAGGTCGAACTCGGGCGGCATCCTGACGATGATAGGGGTTTCGAGG
This sequence comes from Candidatus Poribacteria bacterium, assembly GCA_003645735.1. Taxonomy (GTDB): domain Bacteria; phylum Poribacteria; class WGA-4E; order B28-G17; family B28-G17; genus B28-G17. Next base: position 4,628 of record QNBQ01000031.1, on the reverse strand, counting down.
GCGGCGTTGTTGACGACGAAGGAGCGTTTGACCGTGATCAGGGGGTCGAGTTTTTGGAACTCAGCCCCCGCTAAGGCGGCCACCCTGGCCTGATCGGACGCGTCTATGATCAGCCGCCCGAGGGCAGCCTGCCTGCCCGATTTGTTGACGACGATCACGCCCTTAACCTCATCCCCTTCCGCCAAAACCCCACAAGGGCGGGTTGAAAAGTAAACCTCGACCCCTGCGTCGCGGACGATCTCATCAAGTATGATTTGAAGCGCGTTGACGTCAAATCTCTCCTTTTTATACCCCCCGACGGCCTCCAACCGCTCCACGATCTCCCCCTTCAGAAGGGGAGAGATCGCTTTATCCGTCTTATCGAAGGCGCATGTGAACGTCCCCACGATCTCCCAACCCAGATAGCCCCTCTCGCAGAACAACGCCGTCTTAAGCCCCCTCCTGGCCACCGTCACGGAGGCGGCCATCCCCGAAAGGCCTCCCCCCACCACGACCACATCGTATTCCCCTAAGACCGGTATCTCTCTGGAACTCTCCGCTATGCGCACAACTCCTCCCTCCATCCCCTAGCGGGGTGATCGAATGCCAGACTATTTTATCTTCGAACCGCTGCCTATGTCAATAGCTCGGACTTCAGCGCTCTCTGTTGACAAACGGCTGGGAGGTTGTTTAAAATTCTTCGGGCTACAAATTGAGGGAGGGTTGAGATGGCCGATAAGGTGAGGATCGCGATGCTCAGCTTCGCCCACGTCCACGCCGAAGGATATGCGAGGCAGATCGAAGCCGATCCAGAGGCTGAGCTTGTGGCGATATGGGATGAGGAGGAATACGGGGGAAGGGAGGCAGCTGAAAGACACGGCGTCCCGTTCTTCGAGAGGCTTGAGGACGTGCTGGAGAGGGATGATATAGATGCCGTCGTCATAAACGCTCCGACGTCGATGCACAAAGACCTGATGATAGCCGCCGCCCAGGCTGGCAAGCATATATTCACCGAAAAAGCGCTGGCCCTGACCGTGGAGGAGTGCGATCAGATCATCGAAGCGGTCGAAAAGGCCGGCGTCAAGTTCATGATATCGCTCCCCTCAAGATGCAACCCGGACATACTGCTGGCAAAGAAGATCGTCGATGAGGGGCTAATAGGCGAGATAACGATGGGACGGGGGAGGATCGCCCACTCGGCCGCGCTGGACGGATGGTTTCCCGTCGGAAACTGGTTCGGGGACGTCAAACGGGCGGGCGGAGGGGCGCTGTTCGATCTGGGATGTCACAGGGTGGATGTGATAAGATGGCTGATGGGCAAACCTAAGAGCGTCATTGCCAAAATAAACAACTTCACCCACAGATACGACATCGACGACAACTCGGTCACGCTCATCGAATTCGAGAACAACGCCATAGGGATCGTCGACGTCACCTGGATACACCGCTCCGGCCCCAACATGCTGGAGCTTTACGGGACGGAGGGCTGTCTCATACTCGGCCATCCGAAGGGGCCGATCCTCACGACGACCAAGCTGTCGCCCCAAGAAGCCGAGCGCTACCTGAGGGAGAACAGGCCCCAGCCGCTCCCCAGCCCGATGAGGCAGTGGATAAGCGCCATACTACGCGATACGCCCATGACGATAACGATCCAGGACGGCAGGAACCTCACCGAGATACTCCAGGCGGCCTATATTTCGGCCAGGGAGGGAAGGGAGGTGAAGCTCCCGCTTTGAAGGTCAGGGAGGGGCTGCCGGAGATCCCAAAGGTCGATTTCGAAAGCGGCGAGAGGGAGCCCTCACCCCTCAGGAAGCTACATATTATCTTCGCCATCATAGGGGTGGGGGGGTTCGGCGGGCTTTACGCCATACTGGCGAAGGGGTTTTCGGATAAGACCTGGCTGGCGCCCTACCCCGCCGTGCTCATCTCCGAGCTGGCCCTCTACCTCGGCCTGGGCGGATGCCTCGCCCTGTTGATCTCCGACCTCATAAGGAGGGACGACCTGGGGATAGGCATCATCACAAGCGGGCTGATGTTCTACCTCTCGATGACCTTCATCCTCGCCTACATAGGGGTTTGGACCGGCCCGGACAGGAGGGACGCGCTGGCCGAAATAGCGACCATATTGAGACAGCCCTCCCTGGAGAGAAGGCTACAGCTCAAGCTGACCGAGGTGAAGGAGAGCGAGCATTTCGTCTATTTCCTCGACTCCCCCTCGAGGCTCACCTCCGATGATATATCCCGTATCGAGGGGTTCTACCGAAGGATCTCCTCCGAGCTCGGGGTCGAGCTGCCGATAAAAGCCAGAGTTTACCTGCCGACGGAGGAGAGGATAGGGATAAACAGAGGGGTTATCTTCGCTGTCTCCCTCGAGGAGCTGAGACGCCAGATCGTCCAGATGCTGATCTATCTCGGCCCCGGTTGCACTCCGGTTCAGATATTCCACGAGGGGATAGCGCTGGCGTTGGAGGGGGAGGAAGCGTCCGCCATACATCTGCGGGCGGTCGAGGTCTTGAAAACCGGAGCCGCCCCTCCGCTTTCGACGCTCTTCCCGTATCACAAGTGGCACGAGGTGCCGCCGGAGGAGATCGAACGGGTGAAGGAACTGGCCGGCTCCTTCGTCAGGTATCTGATAGATCGATACGGGCTTGCACGGGTTAAAAGCCTCTTCGGCAAATCGACTGAGAGGGCGACGAAGAGGGCGTTCAAAAAGCTTTTCGAGGCCGATCTCCCCGCGGTTGAAAAGGAGTGGCTGACCTTTCTGGTGACCAACTACTCGGGGCTGCCGGTCGAGAGGGCGCTGGAACAGCCATGGCTCGACCTGCAGTTTCTGAAGATCGATGCAAAGAGGGGAAAGGTCAGTGAACGGGCCTATCTTAGGCTGGGCATTCCCCCTGAAAGGAGATGGGCCGTCCTCGGACCGATCAAAAAGGGGACGGATTTTAAAGTGGAGTCGGCGTTCGCCCTGCCGAAAAGCGAGGAGGATTTCAGAGCGAGGTTCGGATGGACACACGAGATAAGGTGGCGCAAACACAGCGACGGATGGGAGGAGGGAATCGTTGAGCTGAGAGTCAAAAGGGATCGTTTCAGCTACGCTTTCCTGTTCCTCAACGCCCAAACGGGCGGGGAGGCCCTCATCAGGCTGGGAAACGTCGGATATATCAAGCTGTTTTTGAACGGAAAGCCCCTCATCGAGAGGAGATCAAGCGAGCTGAGGCTCGACGAGGTGAGCATCCCCGTTGAACTTAAACCGGGGAGAAACCCCCTCCTGGTGAAGGTGGGCGGGCGCGGCGGGAAGGCGAGCTTCGTGCTCAGGGTGACGGATTCCGAGGGGAAAGGTCTGGAGGGCTTAAAGTTCGAGTCCCCCCTCGATTAGCCTCAAAACCTCCCTGGAAAACTCAACGAGGTCGACATTGTATTTCCTATACGCCAGGAAGTCCAAGCCTGTTTCACCTTTTGTGACGATGATCAACCTGCCGCCGTTTCGAACGGTTAAGAGGGGAAGGTTGGCCGCCGGATAGACCACAAGGGAGGAGCCCATGACGACCATCAGGTCGGCCTTCGACGCCATCTCCGTCCCCTTCTCCAAGGCATCCGGGGGGAGCTGCTCGCCGAAGAAGACGACGTCGGGCTTTATAAGTCCGCCGCAGCCGCACCTCGGGACGGGGGAGCTTTCGAGCTTGGCGTTTATCTCCTCCCGCGAGAACTTCCTGCCGCAGCTCAGACATGTGCCGGTCGATATGTTTCCGTGCAGCTCCACGACGACCTTCGACCCGGCCCTCTGGTGAAGCCCGTCGATGTTCTGGGTTATGACGCCCTTTATCAGCCCCATCGACTCCAGCTTCGCGAGCAACAGATGCGTCTCGTTGGGCTCCGCGTCGAACGAGCTGCTCAGTATCCCCCTTTCGACCTCGTAATACCGTTCGGGATGTCTCAGGAAGAAGTCGATCTCAAACGTCTCGGGGGGCACCCTGCTGTAGATCCCCTTGGGCCCTCTGAAATCGGGTATGCCGCTGGGGGTGCTCACCCCCGCCCCGGTCAGGACGACGGCGTAGCTCGACCTTCTCAGTTCCTCCAAGAACTCCTCGGCGTATCGGGCTACCATCGGCGGGCCTCGGCGGTGGATCGGGGGAGGGGGAGCCCCGCCTCCCCCTTCGGTCGATCCTATTCGCTTTTGATGCGTGCCCAAGTGGTGGCGAGCTTCCCTTTGGGCGAGACGGCGAACTTGCCCCCCGTCAGCTGATATTGGACGTCCTCGTCCGTCGGCTCTCTCACTCCGGCCGAGTTAGGATCGATGGCATCGGCGTTGTTCGTGATGAAGAGGCAGTCCAGCATCGTGGCGTCCTCCCGGACCCAGATGGTGATCGTAACCTCGCCCTCGGGCAGCTCCCATGTTCTCTCAAACGTCCCCCCGTCCAGCCACTGGTTGACCCTATCCCAATGCCACGTGTTGCCCTGCTGAACGGCCCATCTGTAATGGGTGTCCTGGGTCTGCTGGGGGTTCTGATCTTCGGGGTCCGGTGGCACGACGGTGACCCAGAAGGAATCGCTGTTTCCGTCCCAGGCTATCACCCTGCCCCAGATGGCGTATTTATCCTTCTTGGGGATGTTCACGATGAATTTAGCATATCCCTGACCTCCCCCACCGG
>QNBQ01000030.1 GCA_003645735.1 Candidatus Poribacteria bacterium | reverse complement strand
TCCTCGGGGAAGGGGACGTCGTTCCCCAGGAGCTGTTGGTATCTGGCCTCGATCGATCTGGCCAGCCTGTAAGCCTGCCCGCCGGCGTCGTTGATGTAAAACTCCCTCGTCACGTCATATCCGACCGCCTCCAGGATGTTCACGAGCGAATCGCCCACCGAGGCCGCCCTGCCGTTGACAACGTTGAGCGGGCCTGTGGGGTTGGTGCTGACGAACTCCACCTGAACTTTGACCCCCTTCCCTATATCCCACCTGCCGTAATTCTCCTTTTCGGAGTGGATCCTCCTCAGGAGATCGGCCATCCACTTGTCGGTCAGCCTGATGTTTATGAATCCAGGCCCGGCGACCTCAACCGATTTTATGTGCCCCTCGGCCTCGTCCATCCGCGCGACGATCTCCTCGGCGATCTCCCTGGGGTTCCGTTTGAGCCTGCCCGCAAGCTCAAGCGCCAGCGTGCAGGCCAGATCGCCCAAGGATTCATCCTTGGGCCTTTCGAGCCTGACCTGGGGCGTCTCGTCAAGCTGAAGGGCGCCCTCGGAGATCGCCTTTCGAACGGCCCTCTCTATCGATTCCCTTACCTTGGCTTTGACCTCCTCCGTCACCTTCTCACTCCTCCTCGCCGAAGGGTTCCAGCTCCTCTAGCAGCTCCTCAAGCTCTTCAAGCTCCTCTTCCTCCTCTTCGGGAGGCTCCCCTCCCAGCTCTATCATCGGCATATCGATCCACAGCCTCTCAAGCTGATAAAACTCCCTCGCCTTCTCCAGGAAGACGTGGACGATGACGTCTATGTAGTCCAGGACGACCCAGCTCGAATCCGATTCCCCCTCCCGGTGGTGCAGATCTATGTTGTGCTTTTCGAGCTCATCGACGACGTTTTCACATATGGCCTCCAGATGGATGTTGGAGTTGGCCGAGCAGATGACGAAGAAGTCGGTGAAGGTTTCCTTTTCCCTGAGGTCTATTATGACAACGTCGTAGGCCTGTTTATCCAAGGCGGCCTTGGCCGCCAGCTGGGCTATCTCATATGAATCCATCCTCAACCCGACCGCTTCCCTCCTTTCATCGTTTGGTTGCCCATAACCGCTTTGACGGCGCTGTTATGGGTGGCGACGGTTCTGGGGTGTATCAAAACCTTCTCCTTTTTGATCACATAGATCAGCTTGCGCTTGGCGGTGTGGAGCCAGGCCAGATCCAGATCTTTGAGCGCCATCTCCCTTATCTCCTCGCTTTCGGGGTAATCCCTCGTCGGGTCGGCGTAATCGGCTACGTAGATGATCTTGTCCAATAAGGTCATCTCGGCGTCGCCCGTGGTGTGCAGCCTTATCGCCCTCAGGATCTCCTCGTCCTCGACGCCGAACTCCCTCCTGGCCAAGTGGGCGCTGACGGGAGCGTGCCACAGGGGCGGGTATTCCCTCTCCACCTCGTCCAGCTCTATCCCGTAGTCCCTTATCTTCTTCATCAGCATGGCCGGCGACATGCATTTGGCGCAGTCGTGAACCAGCCCGGCCAGCTCCGCCTTCGCCGGGTCGTATCCGTATCTCTCCGCCAGTTTCACGGCCAGCTCGGCCACGCCGAGCGAGTGGTTCAGACGTTCCTTGTCCAACAGCTCCTTCAGCTTCCTCAATATCTCCTTCCTGGAAAGCCCTTTAGCGTTCAGCTTCCTCAGATCCCTCTCCATCGCCCACCTCCCCGATCGGCGCCTCGCCCTCGGGCAGAGGTATGCTTATCCGATACTCCTCGTTCAGCCATTTCCCCAGGTCGATCAGCTTGCACCTGGGGCTGCAGAACGGGAAGCCGGGCGGCAGGTCATGAGGGCCCGTGAAGCTGCATTCGAACTCCTTTCCGCATGTGGGACATCTCAGCTTGAGCCTCATCAGATCTCACGCTCCCTGTAGAGGTTGTGTTTCCTTATGTATTCCTCGACCTTGGGCGGAACCAGGTATTTTATCGACCTGCCCTCCCTCACCCTCCGCCTGATCTCCGACGAGGAGATATCAACCGCGGTTATCTTGAACAGCGTCACTTTCTTCAGGATCTCCTCCGGCACGCCTTTAGGCTCATAGCCCGGCCTGATCGTCACTATCATCTGGCAGATCTCCAGAAGCTCCTCGTAATCCTTCCACGTCGGGAGCGTCGGCAGCAGGTCGGACCCGATGATCCAGGCGATGTGGCTCCTCTCGCCGTATCTCCTCTTGAACTCCTTGACCGTGTCGATCGTGTAGGACGTCCCCCCTCGCTCAAGCTCTATCCTCGAGATCTGAAAGTGGGGGTTCCCCTCTATGGCGAGGGCGGTCATGTTGTATCTGTGGATCGGGTCTATTATGTCAGGCCCTGACTTGTGAGGGGGGATGGCAGCGGGGACGAATATGACGATGTCGAAGCCGAAGTGATCGTGAACCTGTTCGGCGCTGATGAGGTGACCGATGTGTATGGGGTTGAACGTCCCCCCCATTATGGCGATCTTCATTACTCCCTTATCTGCCCGCTCCCGTAGATGATGTATTTTTCGGTCGTCAGATCCTCAAGCCCCATCGGGCCTCGACAGTGAAGCTTCTGGGTGCTTATCCCCATCTCGGCGCCCAACCCGAACTGGTATCCGTCCGTGAACCTGGTGGAGGCGTTGACGTAAACGGCGGCGGAGTCGACCTCGCGGATGAACCTCTGGGCGTTCTGGTAGCTGTCGGTCACGATCGCGTCCGAGTGGTGCGAGCCGTAGGTCTCGATGTGCTGTATGGCCTCGTCCAGGCTGTCGACCACCTTGATCGAGAGGATCAGGTCGAGGTATTCCGTCCTCCAATCCTCCTCGGTCGCCGGTTTGATGTCCAGGTCGGGGCAGATCTCCCTCGTCCTCTCGCACCCCCTCAGCTCAACGCCCGCCTCGATGAACTTGGCGCACATCTTGGGCAGGAACTGAGGGGCTATCTTGGAGTGGACGAGCAGCGTCTCCATCGCGTTGCAGGTGGCCGGCCTTTGAACCTTGGCGTTGAAGCAGATGTTGATCGCCATCTCAAGGTCTGCGAACTCGTCCACGTATACGTGGCAGATGCCCTCCTCGTGTCTGACCACCGGTATGGTGGAGTTCTCCACAACCGTCCTTATCAGCCCTTTTCCGCCGCGGGGGATGATCAGGTCGATGTATTTATCGAGCTTCAGCATCGCCATGACGGCGCGTCTGTCGGTCGTCTTTATGATCTGGATGCAGTTTTCCGGCAGCCCCGCCTCGCGGGCGGCCTCCTGGAGTATCCCGGCTATGGCGAGGTTGGAGTTTATCGCCTCCGACCCTCCCCTCAGGATGACGGCGTTTCCCGATTTGACGCACAGCCCGGCTGCGTCCGCCGTCACGTTCGGCCTCGATTCGTATATCACCCCTATAACCCCGATGGGCACGCGCATCTTGCCGATGACAAGCCCGTTCGGCCTCCTCCACATCCTCGTGATCTCCCCCACCGGGTCGGGCAGGGCGGCTATCTGTCTCAGCCCGTCCGCCATCTCGTCGATCCGCTTATCGGTCAACGTCAGCCTGTCTATGAGCGCCGCCGATAGCCCCTTCTCCTCCGCCGCCCTCACGTCCTTCTCGTTCGCCTCCTTCAGCTCGTCCCTCCTGCTGAGGATGCCGTCCGCCATGGCCAGCAGCGCTTTGTTTTTGACGTCCGACGGGACCTGGGCCAGCTTTGAGGCGGCCTCCTTCGCCGCCTTGGCTATCTCCAGAACCTCCTCCTCGATCCGAACCATTTCGACCTCCGATCGGCGGAATGGTCAAGTTGAAGTATAACAAAGCGGGATCGGCGGGTCAAGTGATCCCGAGCGCCTCGGCCCGGGCGATCAGCTCTTCCTGTTCGGCGCGGGACAGGTCCACGAACCGGGCGCAGAAGCCGGCCACCCGGACGATCAAATCCCTATACTTTTCGGGGTTCCTCTGGGCGTCGCGGAGGATCTCCACATCGAAGCAGTTGATCTGAAGCTCCTGGCCGCCTCGCTTGAAAAACCCCTCTATAAGCGGCAGCAGAACCTCCGGCCTCGCCCCGGACTTCGGCAGCGTGATGTTCAGGTTGTAGCCGCCCCGGTAATAGCGGGGGTAGTCGATCTTGAGGACGCTGTTTAAGACTGCGGTCGGCCCGTTGCGGGCCGTCCCGGTCTGGGCGCCGATGCTGTCGGCCACGGGCTCCCAGGCTAACCGACCGTCCGGCGAGGCGGGGATGCGCCTCCCGTCCAGTCGATGCAGGCTGCGGACGACGTGGCAGACCGTGTGCGATTTATGGCCGAACTCCCTGTCCACCTCCTCCAAAACCTTCTCCCTCATCTCCAGCAACGCCAACGCCCACCTGTCCGCCCGATCGTCGTCGTTGCCCCATTTGGGCGCCGAAAGCAGATAAGCCCTGACCTTCTTATCCGCGAGGTTCCCCCTCATCGCCTCGACCAGCTCGCCTAGCGAGGCCAGTTTCCTTTTGAAGACCACCTCCTCTATGGCCGCCAGGGCGTTTGCGGCGTTCGTCAGCCCCCTCTCGTAATGGCCCGGTATCCAATACTTCATGCCGACCAACATATCCCGCCCCCGCTCGATACACCCCTCCATCAGCGCCGAGGTGAAGGGCGTCGGGACGCGCTCCGCCATCTCCCTCCACCGCCTCACACCTCGCCTCCGCATCTCGACCGCCTTCCTCCTCATCCTCCTCTCAAGCTCGCCCATCAGCTCGGACATATCCTTGATATCATCCGGATTCGGATGGTTCAGCAGCGTTTCGACAAGCAGTTCCAGGTATTGGATCGTCCCGCCGATAGCGGCGGCAGCGGTCGACATCAACCTCCCCGGTATTCCAAGCTCGTTGCACCCTATCACGCAATAGTCCCAGGCGTCCTCCCTTGAAACGCCCGCCCTCATGAAGCCCTCGACCGTCGGCCCGTCGTTTATGAGCAGCGGCATGCTGATGCCCGAGGAGAGCATCTCGACCGCCCTCCTCTTGACCCCCTCATCCATCCCCTCGTGCCACCTCAGGAAGAGGTGCGGATCGCCGACGCGGACGAAATCAAACGCCTCCAGGAAACACAGCGTTATCGGGTTGCATCTATCCCTGCCCAGATGATCCGCCCCTCCGACCGTTATGGCTTGCGTCTTCGATCCCCTCCCCTGGAACGAATTGGCCGTCACCTTGAGGAGGAAGGCGGCGATGAGGAGGGTCGCCAGCTCGGGGTCGAACGATTCGTCGATGAACGGCTCCAGAACCCTGTCCGGCAGCCCGATGGAGATCGACATGCCGTGTCCCTCGATGGCGACGGCCAGGTGAGTCAACGCCATCGCCTGCAGCGCCTCGAAAAGGTCGCGGGCGGGTTTGGCGGGGACCCTCCGACAGGCCTCGGCCACCCGGGCGAAAAGCTCCTTGAGGAGCGGATCTTCCTCCTCCTTGGCCGCCCTCTCCGCCTCCCGGGCGTATCTGCCGGCCCAGTCTATCACCGCCTCCATCGCCGTTATCATCGCCTCACGGTAAACCCTTCTCGCCGGGTCGCTTTCACCGGCGTTACACCTCTCCGCCTCCTCGATCAGCTCCTCAAGCCCCCTATGCACCACCAGGTTCATGTCGACCGCGAGATGGCCTATCCCCGCAAGCCCGCCGAAGCCCCTGTCCCGCCAGTAGTCGAGAAGCTCCTCCGGGATCTTCCCCTCCAGGAACCGGTCGAACCCCTCGTTTTCGATCGCCACCTGGCCGTCAACCCCGAACCCGTGCTCGGGTATGAGCATCCAGGCCCGCGGTCGGGAGGAGGTGTTGCCGGCGAAGACGGGGTTGGATTTCAGGTCCAGCGTCATGTTTCGAAGCACGTGGGCGAAGGCCTTCGCCCTTCTGAGAGGAGGTGGGTCGTCCTCATACATCCTGTATGCCTCCGTGACCAGCCGCGCCCGCTCCAGACAGACCGTGTCCTCGGTCGACAGCAGGTCGTCCCGGACCTTCCTTATAAGCTCCCTTAAGGCCGCCTTATCCACCGAGGTTCACCCCCTTAAACTCATAAATGTCCGCCTCGCAAAAAATCCCGCTCGATCCTTTTTTCGATCTCCCGCACTTATAACACGAAGCCGGGGGGACGTCAAGCCTAATGTCCCAACTCATGTCCGAGCTTCAGCCGAATTGACTTGTGAGACGGGGTTGGGTTATGATTTGGATGAGGTGGCCTCTGGGAGGTGAGGGATGAAGGTGGCGGTCGTCATGGGAAGCGATTCGGATTGGGGGGTGATGAAGGAGGCGGTTTCCACGTTGAAGGAGTTCGGTGTGCCGTTCGAGGTGGAGGTGATCTCGGCCCACCGCTCCCCGTCCTCGGCCGCCGAGTTCGCCTCCAAGGCGAGGGAGAGGGGTTTCGGCGTGATAATCGCCGGGGCGGGAAGGGCCGCGCACCTGGCCGGGCTGATCGCAGCGCACACGACCCTCCCCGTCATAGGCGTCCCCATAGGCGGCGGGCCGTTGGGGGGGATCGACGCCCTCTACTCCACGGTTTAGATGCCCCCCGGCGTGCCCGTGGGGACGATGGCGATAGACGGGGCGCGCAACGCCGCCATATTCGCCGTTCAAATACTCGCCCTCTCCGACCCGAACCTGGCCGCCAAGCTTGAGGAGTTCAAGGAGAAGCTCGCCCGATCTGTAAAGGAAAGGTCGGAGAGGGTCAAGAAGATGGCCGAGGAGGAGTTCGGAGATGATCGAGGTTAACCCCGATTTCGAGAGGCTCAGGACCGCCCTGCTGTGCCGGGAGCCCGATAGAGTCCCCCTGGCCGAGCTTAAGGTCGAGGAGGAGATAAAATCGAAGTTCCTGGGCAGGCCGATGCGCGATCCCAAAGAGGATCCCGAGGGCTACATAAGGGACGAGATCGAGTTCGCGCTCAAAGCGGGATACGATTACATCAGGGTGGGGGTCATAAGCCCGATACCGATGCCCGGCAAAACGGTCGAGGGCGAATACGGCGCGGACGGGTCGGTCAGGGCCAGAAGGTGGGCCGAACAGAAGGTCGGCTTCATAAGGGATGAAGACGACCTCGAAAAGCTCGATTTCACAATCGACCAGTTCGACTTCACGCTGCTCGAGATCGCCTCCAGGCTCGTCCCGCCCGAGCTGAAGATCCTCACAGCGGTCAAAGGAGGAGGGATCTTCGAGAGGACGTGGATGTCGATGGGGTTCGAGAACTTCTGCATCAACCTGATCGAAAGGCCCCGGCTCGTCGAGGAGGTCTTCAGGAGGATAGGCGAGCTTTACCTTCAGGCCTACGAGAAGGCGGCGGAATACCCGAACGTCGCCGGCTTCTGGATAGGGGACGACCTCGCCTACTCCGAGGGGCTGATGGTCTCGCCGGAGGTATACCGAAGACATCTCTTCCCGTTTTATGAGGCGGTGGGCGATCTGTGCCGGAGGAGGGACATGGTCTTCATCTTCCACACCGACGGCAGGGTGTGGGAGATACTGGAGGATCTGATCGGCTTGGGGATACACGCGCTTCACCCTATAGAGCCGAAGGCGATGGACATCGCCGAGGTGAGGGAGAGGACGCGCGGCAGGCTCTGCCTCATAGGCAACATCGACCTCAGCTACACGCTCACCCGCGGCACGCCGCGGGAGGTGGAGGAGGAGGTCAAGGAGAGGATAAGAACGCTCGCCCCCGGCGGGGGGTATTGTGTGGGCAGCAGCAACTCGATAACCGAATACGTCCCACTTGAGAACTTCAACGCCATGAGATGGGCCGTTTTCAAATACGGGAGGTATCCCATCGAAATCTAGCCGAAGGAGGTCTTAGGGGATGAAGGTCTTCGGCAGGCTTTACGACACGATGAGGCCGACGGTCGTGGAGGTGGAGGAGGGGGTTATAAAATCGGTGACCCCCGCGGAAGGGAGGCCCGAGGGGGCCATAGGAGGGGATGAGCTGATCCTCGCCCCCGGCTTCATAGACATACAGGTAAACGGGTTCGCGGGCGTCAGCCTCAACTCCGACGACATAACCCCCGAAGGGGTGAGGAAGGTTGTCGAGTCGCTGTTCCCGACCGGTGTGACGGCCTTCTGCCCGACGGTCACGACCGGCTCGCGCGAGCGGATGATGAAGTCGATCAAGGCGATAGTCGAGGCCTGTAAGGAGGACGAGATGATCTCGAACTATGTGATCTGCATACACGTCGAGGGTCCTTACATCTCGCCGGAGGACGGCCCCAGGGGCGCTCATCCGCTGGAGCACGTCAGGGACCCGGATTGGGACGAGTTCCGCGCCTTTCAGGACGCGGCGGAGGGGATGATAGGGTATGTGACGCTCGCGCCCGAAAGGCCGGGAGCGATCGAGTTCATCGAGAAGCTTGCCGATGAGGGGATACTCCCGGCCATAGGACACACCGCCGCCGAGACGAAGGATATCGAGGCGGCGGTCGAGGCGGGGGCGAGGCTGTCGACCCACCTGGGCAACGGCGCCCACGCCAGGATAAGGCGTCATCCAAACTACATCTGGGATCAGCTGGCCGAGGACAGGCTTTACGCCAGCATCATACCCGACGGCCACCACCTGCCGCCCAACGTGGTCAAATGTTTCGTGAGGTGCAAGGGGAAGGGGAAGATCGTGGGGGTCACGGACGCGGTCTTCGCGGCGGGGATGCCCCCCGGCATCTACGGGAACGTCGAGGTGACCGAGGACGGGAAGGTGAAGCTGAGGGGGACGGAGTATCTGGCCGGGTCGGCCCTGAGGATGGACAGGGGCGTGGGCAATCTGGTCAGGTTCGCCGGGGTGAACCTGGAGGACGCGGTCAGGATGTGCTCCTCGACGCCGGCCAGGCTGCTGGGAGTGGACGACAGGATGGGCGAGATAGCCCCCGGCAAGTGGGCGAACATGGTCCTCTTCGAATGGGATGGGGATAAGTGTGAGCTGAAGGTGAGGTTCACGATCGTTAGAGGGAAGGTGGTTTACAGCGGGTGAAGGGCAAAAAAAAGGAATCTTGGCCGCGCACCCGGCCTCGACCAGCCGCCCCGAGCGTTACCCAGGCAGTTAGCTCCGGTCAGGCGCCCCCACGGCACACCCTAAGCCGCCTACCGTTGCTCCCTTCCGGGCCTGGCGGGGTTCAGCGGCGTCGGGTTGCGTGGGACCCGACCTTCATCGCCACTTACCTGGGCCGGACCTCGAAGCGACGTGGCCTCAGCTCGGGAGTTCAGCCCCGCTATAGCGGATTGCGGGTTACAGGGCACCGCTACCTCCCCGCCTAGCGCGGCCAAGACTTTAAAAGCTTTTGGCGGAGAGGGTGGGATTCGAACCCACGGTGCGGGGGATACCCGCACGCGTGATTTCCAGTCACGCCGATTCGGCCACTCTCGCACCTCTCCGCCCTTTCGAAGCCTTTGAAGCCTTAAAAGATCGAAATGGTGGAGCAGATGGGACTCGAACCCATGACCTCCAGAGTGCGATTCTGGCGCTCTCCCGCTGAGCTACTGCCCCACCTGAGCCAAGCTAATCAGCGGAGAGGGTGGGATTCGAACCCACGGCGCGGGGGATACCCGCGCAGCGGCTTTCGAGGCCGCCCGATTCGGCCACTCTCGCACCTCTCCACCTTCTCAGCTCGAAAAACTCCCTCAACAGCTTCAGGCTCTCCTCAGCCAGAACGCCGCCTCTGAACTCGACCCGGTGGTTGAACCTCTCATCCGAAAGCAAGCTCATCAGCGACACAACCGCTCCGAACTTCGGATCACACGCCCCGAAGACCACCCGATCGACCCTCGCCAAGATCAGCGCCCCGGCGCACATCGGACACGGCTCCAACGTGACGTAAACCGTCGTGCCGCTCAACCTCCAGCTCCCCACCTTCTTCGCCGCCTCCCTAAGGGCAACTATCTCGGCGTGAGCGGTGGGAGCCGTTATCGTAAAGGACGGCGAGATAATCGGGAGGGGGTACAACCTCCGGGAGAGCACCGCTGATCCCACCGCTCACGCCGAGATAGTTGCCCTCAGGGAGGCGGCGATGAAGGTGGGGAGCTGGAGCTTGAGCGGCGCGTCGGTCTACGTCACGTTGGAGCCGTGTCCGATG
>QNBQ01000029.1 GCA_003645735.1 Candidatus Poribacteria bacterium | reverse complement strand
CGTTCAAGAGGATCGCCGCCTCGCATCCCCCGGGGTATCCGGCAAAGGAGGACTCGCCGGCCCTCGTCGGCCACATCACGGAGGGGTGGCTTCTGACCGGCCAGCTTCCGGCGGGCGTGGCCATATACGATGAATCGAAGACGATATATGAGTCAGCGGCCAGGCTTTTCTTCAAGAAGTTCCGTCCCGACGGGAAACAGATGCGCAGCGGCGATACGTTCGACGAGATGGGGAAACAGCCCCGGGAAACGGCTGTTGATGTTGCTCGTGGGGGCTTATTATGACGACCCGTATCTGCTGTGGATGGCCGATTCGGATATCTTCAAGGATTACGGGGATGTGGGCGAGGTTTTCGAACTGTTGTTTCTCAAACCGGGCGCCGAGAGGCGGCCCATAAGCGAGCTTCCCCTCACCAAGTTCTTCCCTCCGCCGATGGGCGAGATGGTGGCGCGGACGGGATAGGAGATGAGGGTGGAAAGCCGGGACGCGGTGGTGCAGATGCGGATAGGGGAGAGGTTCTTCGGAAACCATCAGCACAAGGATTTCGGGACGTTTCAGATCTACTACCGCGGCCCGTTGGCGATCTCGAGCGGGGTTTATGATCTATACGGCTCGGAGCAGTGGGGAAGGAGGCGGGGAGCTTGTAGGGGTCGGGGTGTTGAACTGGTGGGCGTTTCTCGCCAGGGAGAAGCGGCTGTTGAGAGAAGCGCGGTTTGAGATCAAAGGCAAGGGGAGGGGGAAGGTTTTGATCTGCGATCTGGAGCTCGGGGTTTGGAGGGTTGAGAAGGAGGGAGCAGCTGTGGGCGAGCTTTCGGTCGATGAGGAGGGGAGGTGTCTCTTCTTCGAAGGGGAGCCCGGCGATTACTATGCGCGTCTGATCGGGGGGATACCCCGTTGACGTTGTGATCAACGCTTGAGGCGAGGAGGGTTGCGATGGAGATGTTGATCTTGGCGATATTCATGATCTCATCTTGGGTCAAACCGAGCCTTATGGTCGATGATTTCGAAACGCTGGAGGGCTGGCAAACCCGGGGCGAGGAGATCTCTTTGAGCCTCGACACGGACCACGCCCGCACCGGACGGCGTTGTTTACATATCCACCTGGAGGTGAACCACGACAACGGGATCGGCTGGCCGGCCGCGACCAAGACCTTTAAAAAACCTGTTGACCTCTCCGATTTCCAATTCGTCGAGTTCGACGTATACTTCGAGAGCGGGCGGGGTTTGGATCCCGATTTCGCCATGCATGTGACCCTGAAGGACGATCGAGGCCGTGAGATCTACCGGACCACCCTCATAGATCTGCGCCATCAAAGGTGGTCCCACGAATGTTTCTGCATCGCGGGTATCCCGGGGGCCGCTCGATTGACAACCCTCCATTTCTGGTTCAGCGAGGGAAGCTACGATCACGGCGATGTCATCGACGTTTACATCGACAGCTTCCGGGCGACCAAAGCCCCGCCGCGGCCGAAGCTCCCCGACTTCGGATTGCCGCCCGCCCGCGGGCTGCTCATCTCCTCCCCCTCCCTCAAGATATGGCTCGCCGAGCCGGTGGAGAAGGTCCTGCGCAACACCCCCGTGCCGGGCGCGCGGCTGCGCGGCATTATGCTGTCCGGGGCGCGCAACGAATACGTCGGCGCCCAGCTCGTCCTCACCCCACGGGTTGAGCGGGGCGTCGGCATCGTTCGGCTGAGGTTCACAGATCTGCGCGGCCCTTCGGGGGCCGTAATTCGCGCCGATAACATCTGGTGGAGCCAGGTGATCTACGTGCCGGCGAGGGAGGGGCCGCCGGAGGGATTGCCCGATGCCCTTCCAGGCCCCAAGTCATTTTCGGCGGATCGCCCTTGGAATTATCCCATCTGGATCGACCTTTACATCCCCTCTGACGCCAAACCGGGCGTATACACCGGCTCCTTGGCGGTCGACTGCTCAACCGCCGGACGTTTCACTATCCCGGTGACCATCAGGGTTTACGACTTCTCGATCCCCAAACGACAATCCGTTCCGTTCGTCACACATGTCTATGGGCCGTGGGGCTGGAGCGAGGAGATCAGGAGGTGGTTCGGCGACATGAGCTATTGGGATTACGTGCTCAAATGGAGGCCGAAGATATTCGCCCTGCTCGCCCGGTATCGGATGAGCCCGCTCACGCCGGCGAGCATGGAGATGCGGTGGGACGAGGAGACGGGCCGTGTGGTCATAACGAACGCCGAGGAGTTCCTGCGGTTGACCAGATATTACTTATCGCTCGGCTGCGGCATGTATGGCATGGGCGTGCCGTTTTTCTTCGACCGCGGCGCCTTCCTGGGGGCGAAGAAAGGCTCGCCGGAGTATCTCAAGCGGATAACCGCCGCTTACAGGGCCGCCGCTGAGCTCCTCCGCGAGGAGGGTCTCCCCACGCATTGGGAGGTTTACTGCGTCGACGAGGTGGTCGTTCATAAACACAGCAGGCCCATCGACTTCGATCTCCTCAACCGCGTTTTCGATGCCATCTGCGCCGCCGATCCCGCCATAAAGATATTCGCCACCGAGGTTCCATCGCCGTTGATACGCACCAAGGGAAGGATCACGTGGTGTATAAACGTCTCCTGCCTGGATGAGGATGTTCTGCGGGAGGAGAAGGGGAAGGGGAGGGAGGTGTGGTGGTATAACGGCTACCGTCTTCCCAGGCCGGCGGCGCACATCTCAGCCCCCGGCATCGCTCACAGGGCTTTGTTCTGGATAATGCGCAAATACGGCATCGATGGGTATTTCATCTGGACGGTGAACCGTTGGACGACCAACCCCTGGAAGCAGCCGAACCGCTTTCGTCGCGCAAAGGCCGGCCAACATTATTGGCTGTATCCCAATCCCGACGGCACCGTTTCCCCATCGCTGCGGCTGGCGATGTTCAGGGACGGGGCCGAGGACTACGAATACATGGCGGCGCTTGACCGTCTGGCCGATCGGCTCGAAAAGGAGGGCAAGTGGGAGGCCGCCGAGCGGTGCCGCAAGGCCCTTCAGATGGCGCTTTCAATAGTCCTCTCCTATGACAACGCCGTCTGCATAAGCTATGACCAGCTGCGCCGCGCCCGCGAGCTGCTGGCGCGAACGCTCTCCTCCCGCTACCCATGATAACCCCGCCTCCTAAGCCTTGAACCGGACAGCTGCGGAAGCGATGTTGTTGAGAATTAATACTTCCCCATGGCATTGCAAGCTTGACTTACAGGTCGAGCTGTTATAGAATCAGATGAAGACGAGGGGATGGCGAAGATACCCTCCCCGGTCGTGCTGCCTGTGATCCTTCCCGTGGGAGGAGCGGGATGCTTTGGAGAAGAGCCTTATCGCTCATCACCCTTGGAGTTATCTTGAATCTCCCCCTTGCCCCGGCGGGGGAATGGGAATTTATAATCGATGGATCGAAAGATCTCTACCGCGTCGTCCAGTTCGTCTCCCCTCTTGAGGGATGGATAGCCAGCCCCACAGCCGGCCTGCTTCATTCAAGCGATGGAGGGGACAACTGGGAAGTCGTCGATCTGAAGGAGAGAGTTGAGGCTCGGGTTCTCCACTTCCTGAACAAAAGCGAGGGATGGGTTGGAGGAGGGAATCTGCTCCTGCACACTAAAGATGGAGGCAGAAGCTGGAGGAGGATGGAGTTTGAGGAGCTGGAGATAATAACCGATCTTTGCTTTGCAAGCTCACAAAAAGGGTGGGTGGCGGGATATAAGGGAAAGCCCCCACATCATGAGGGCAAGCTGCTTTACACAGATGACGGCGGAGGAAGCTGGAAGATAGGGTGGAGGTCAAAAGGGGAAACGCCTTACAAGCTGTTTTTCCTCGATGACAGAAACGGGTGGCTTTCAGCTTTCGGGGGATCAGGGCAGAGGATCTACAGAATGACTGATGGTGAGAGGTGGGAGGCGGTGGAGCTGGGGATGATAGGCCCGATAATGGATCTGTTCTTCATCGATGAAAAGGAAGGGTGGGGAGCGGGATGGGGAGGGGAGATCATACATACCTGTGACGGAGGGAGAAGCTGGGAGATTCAATTGAACACAGGTTTTCCCGGCCTCACCTTCTATGCCGTTTTATTCATCAACCGGAAAGAGGGATGGGCTGTGGGTTTGGCTCCTTTCAGGGGAGGAGGGGTTGTATTGCACACCGAAGATGGAGGTGGAAAGTGGGAGGAGATTTTCAGAACCGGCGGGATGAAATACCTGAGGGATATATGTTACACCGGAGGGGATAGCATTTTCGTCGTTGGAAACGGGGTGATCCTGAGATACAGGGATCCTGATCTTCGGAGGATGATAGGGATCAAGCCTCTTGAGAGAAGGATGACGATCTTAGGTGAGGTTAAAGGAAGGGGATGGGCTGTTTGTCCCGAAACCGAGCTTTTGCAGAACTATCCGAACCCGTTCAACTTGGAGACGTGGATACCTTTCAGGCTATCCAAACCATCTGACGCGGTGATAAGGATCTACGACGTTAAGGGGAGAATTGTGAAGGAGATAAGAGTTGAGGCCGAGGGGGCCGGCTTACACGTGGTCAGATGGGATGGACGCGATAGCCGCGGTGAAGAGGTGAGCGGCGGAACATATTTTTACTCCCTGGAAGCCGGAAGGTTCAAGGCTGTGAGGAAGATGACGGTCATCAAGTGACGGGAGGGATCTTTCATGAGGAGGTGTGTCATCCTATAGTGAAGGACTGAAAAGGATCTCATCGCCCGCTTTGAGCGCGGTGTTTGATGATACTCCTTCTGCCCGTAGAGCTTGGCGGGCCAGAGACGGCCAGGAGAGCTCTTCGACGAACATATTTCAAGCATTTTCACGAGAAAGATTATCAAGGGGCGATTGAGAAGAAGTGATAGCCAATTCCCCAATACCGAAGAGGTGGCAGAAGTTCAGCTTCGAATTGGAAACATTTACCATTGGAACCTGAGCCGGCCGCAAAAAGCTATCGAAGCGGAATAAGATCCGCCCTTCCCGCTCCCGGCGGAGGAAGACATCCCCGGCTGTCTTTGATATGCGGCGTGGGTTGATGGTAAAATTAAACGGGAGACGAACCGATGCCGCCGCTCAGGTTGATACTCATACCCATCTTAGCTGCCTTGAGCCTGCTCCTTCAAAGGGCGTTGGACGGGTATCTCTCCCTCGAGAGGTTCTCACACGAGGAGGCCATCTCAAAGCTCGACTGCTTCCACTGCCACCATCCGCCCCGCGCCGGATATCACGCGGGATGGGTCAGGAGCTGTTCCAAGTGCCATGAGCCATCCGCTTGGAAACCCGCTAACTTCGAACATCGTTATTTTCCCCTTCAGGGGGATCACAAGACCGAATGCTCCGTCTGTCATCCGACCACAGCCGCCGCCTATACCTGCGAGGGATGCCACGGGGCGGAGGAGATGAGAGCAAAGCATTCGAAACTTAAAATCGATGAGATGAGCCTGAAGGACTGCATCATATGTCATCCCGAGGGGAAGGTCGTCCGGGAGGAGTGATGGATCATGTGTGTGGCGATACCGATGAGGGTCGTCGAAAAGGAAGGGGATATGGGAGTCGTGGAGCTTGGGGGCGTCAGAAGGAGGGTGAGCCTCCAGCTCCTGGATGACGTGGAGGTGGGCGATTACGTCATCGTCCACGCCGGGTTCGCTATAGAGAAGCTCGACGAGGAGACGGCCCGCGAAACGCTTGAGCTTTTCGAAAGCCTGGGGGTGATAGATTGAGAAAAGCGACCGTCTGGTTGATCGTCGCGGTCTTCTCGGCCATCGCCTTGGGCTGCGGCGCCAAGGTGGCCGAGAAGGGTCAATACACGGTTCTGGCCCAGAAGGACAGGTTCCTCGTCGGGGTGTGGGACAGCCCGACGGTGGAGGGGGCCGTCGAGGTGATAAAGCCGATCCTCGACTCGGTTCAGAGCCGACCGCCCTCCAAGCCCGTCGAAGAGTCGCCGAAGCCGCTCGATCTGCTGCCGAAGGACGGCGAAGTGCCCTGGTGGAACGTCTATGAGGGGACGGTGAAGAGGTATGTGGGCGGCGATCTGTTCAAATACATCGACGGGGCCGCCGAGCTTTATCACTCATACGACTTCGTCGAGGTGGCCACGGCGGAATACATCAACCCGAAGCTGGCCGCCGACTCGCTGATCGTCATCGATATCTACGACATGGGAACCCCCGAAAACGCTTTCGGGATCTACAGCCAGGTGAGATATCCCTTCGCCAACTTCATCAGGGTGGGCAACGAGGCGATCTTCGCCGAAGAGATGATCGACATGTGGAAGGGGAGGTTTTACATCAAGATCCAATCGTTCGAGCTGGCCGATCAGATCAAGGACGCCATGATGAGGTTCGCCAGGCTGATCGATAAGAAGATAAGGGAGCCGGGCGATCTGCCGCTCATAGTCAAATCGCTGCCCGAGGCGGGGAAGGTCAAGGGGAGCGAACAGTATTTCAGGAGACAGCTCGCCCTGAACAACATCAAGTTCGTCTCCGACGAGAACGTGCTGAAGCTGGGGGATGACACCGAGGGGGTGGTGGCGAAATACCGGGTCGGGGAGGCCGAGGTCAGGGCCTTCGCCATCGCGTATCCCACCCCGGAGAAGGCGAGGGAGGCCTTCGATTCATACTCCTCCTTCCTGGAGAAGGGGGGGTATAAGCGGGTGAAGGTTGAGGCGATCGGGGAGAGGAGCGCGGCCTTCAACGCCCCTAAAACCGAAACCGAGGACAGGTGAAAAGGCTTCTCCCTCTCATCCTTCTGGCCCTGTTCAGCTCCTGTTCCCATCCCCCTCCGGTCGAAAGGGCGGCGAAGATCGAGGAGCACAGGGGGATCGCTTACTTCCTCTCCTTCCGCGATTACGACCCCCAAAAGGTCGAGAGGGAGCTGAGGAGGATCGCCTCATTGGGCGCCAACTGGGTGAGCCTCGACGTGGCCCTCTGGCAGGCCAGGTTCGACAGCCCCGAGGTCGCCCTCCCGATGGCCAAAAGATACGAGCATCCCGTTCTGAAGACGGTTTACAGGCCGGATCTGTGGCATCACTTCCCCACCGATGAGGAGATCGAACATTTCCTGAACACAGCCCACGGGCTGGGGCTGAAGGTGATGTTCAAACCCCACGTCCACCCCGAATACACCGGCATGAGGGTCGTCCGGCGCGGTAGAGGGGCCGACCCGATGTGGCCGGGAAGGGTGCACATGAAGGATGAGCGGGACTGGAGGAGGTGGTTCGAAAGCTACGGGAGGGTGATCGAATATTACGTGGGGAGCTTCCCGTTCGACGCCGTGTGCGTCGGGGACGAGCTTTCCGGGACATACGGCAGGTCGAGGGAGTGGAGGGAGCTTATAAGCAGGGTTAAAGCCGTCAGGGATATCCCGGTCACCTGCGCCTTCAACTGGTGGGTGGTGGTTCACCACCAGAAGAGGTTTCTGGTGACGCTTCTGAGGCTTTTCAACCTGGAGGACGAGGTTTTGAGGCTGATGATCTCCAAAAGCGGCTACAAGCTGGAGTTCGATCCGGGGGTTTTGGGGCAGCTGGCGTCCGACACGTTCGCCGAGTATCCCGATTGGACCGATGCCCTCGACTGGGTCGGCTTGAACTTCTACTTCCCGCTCAGCGACAAGAGGGATCCCTCGCTTCAGGAGCTGAGGGAGGCGTGGCATCGCTACAGGATACCGGCGTTGATCGGGGAGGTGGAGGTGAGCTATGTTGAGGGGATAAGGTCGTGGAGGGATTCGATCGGCAAACCGTTGCTTTTCACCGAAGGGGGTTGGGGCAAGTGGGATTACGCGGCCAAGTATCCGGGGAACTGGTTCGTGGAGAGGAGGAGCAACCCCGAGCTTCAGGCCAGGTGTTACCGAGCCTTTTTCGAGGAGGTTTATCCGCTGGGGATAGGCGCCTATTTTTGGGATTGGGCCGAGCCGGGTTTCTCGCCCGAGGGCGGCCCGGCCGAGGAGGTGATCAGGGAGTTTTGGGGCAAGCGGCGCTCAGAAGTTGAGACAAACGGCGGCTGAGGTCGACACCTCCTCGCCTTCGATCCTCAGAGCCGCCCGGGTTGAGAGCTTTTTATTGTGGAGCTTGGCGGCTATCCTGGCGTCGATGAAGCTCACTATGTGGTTCAGAACCAGCCCACCCAACGCCGTCTTTGCCCGCTTGGCCCATGTGTTGCTGTCCTCCCTGAGCTTCAAGGCCCTCTGGCGCAGCTGGGAGGTGTGCTGATCGGGGGGAAGCTTCTCGTTTTTGACGCTCTCCCTGTCCAGCCAGTAGAATTTGCCGACCCTCTCGAGCGGTATGCCTTTTTCAGACTCGGGCGCCTGATCGGTGTAGACGTTGCGCCAGTTGTCGAACATCGTGGCGTGTTCGAAATCCTCCATCGTCCACTCCTCGAACTTCTCCGCCCACTTCTCCTTCGGTATCCCGTCGAACCCGACGTTTCTCTTGATCTCCTCGATGTAATCGTCCCGCAGCTGATCGGACTTCCTGTCCATGGCGATGTATGCCGCTATGAAGCCGGCCTCCAGGGCGAGGAAGAGATATCCCCTTTTGGCGTTCGAGTAGAGCTCGCCCGTGCCGGGGATGATCAACGAGAAGAGGGCCGCTTTGGACGGGGATTTGTAGCCCTCGAGGACGGGGTTGGGAAGGGCAAAGGAGGAAAGCGGGATGAGGAGAGCGAGGAGAACCGTTATCAGAAGGCGTCTCATCTCCCACCTCCTTCAGAACCTGAACAGCAGGTCGAAGGTGTTGAGCCTGACGTTGTTGGGGCCGCCGCCGGGGATGTTGGCGTAATCAATCTGGAGGTTTCTGAGCCTGATCCCGAAGCCGTAGTATAGCTTGTCCTGAAGGCTTTCGGTCACGATGTAGGGATCATCTTTGTAGCCTGCCCTGAGGGCGAGGATATCGCCGAGCCAGTATTCGAAGCCGACGCTTTTCTGCATGTGCTCCGGCTTGAAGGCGTAGATCCCTATCCCCCTCTCCTCCTCTATCTCCCTTCTCAGCTCCTCGTCCGTCTTCGATATGCCCATCCTTTCGTATTTCTCCCTCCTGATCTGAATGGCGTAGGCCATCTCCTCCTCGTCCTCCTTCCACTTATCGATGAAGGCGACCAGGTCAGCGGTGATCCTGGCCCTGTGGTGTTCCGTCCTGAGGAGCTCCAGGCCTATGCCCATCCTCATCATCCTGGGCAGCGGGTCGCTCTGGTGGGCGTCCTTGAACTGTATCCTGGTGCCCCAGTTCTGGACGGCGACCCCCAGTGTGAGGAGGGAGAGCCTGTATTGCAGGCCGATGTCGGCCGCGTAGGCGGTAGCCGATTCCTTCCACAGCTTCTGCCTTATCACCTTGCCGCTGACGCCCAGGTATAGGTTGGGGAGGAACTCATCCGCGTATGAGAGGGTCAAGGCCCAGTTGGTGCCGAGCGATTCCCTTTTTATCACCTCGGGCGAATCGATGGTCACGTCTATCTCGCCCTGCCCGTTCAGCTGCAGCCCTATCCCAAAGGTGCCGAGATCGCCCGCCGGGAAGGCGGCGGCGAATATGCCGTAGTAGATCCCCTCGCCTGCCTCGCCGAACCTGGCGCCTGCGTTGTAGTAGGAGAGGGCGGTTTGGATCTCCTCGACCTCGGCGAGCCCGCTCGGGTTCCAGAGCAGGGCCATCACATCGCCGGATGCCGTGGAGTAGGCCTCGCCCATCGCCGCCGCCCTCGTCCCGCCGCCCAACGTCAGGAACTGGGCGCCCGTCCTCCCGGCCCCTGCCTCGGCCGATGCGGATAAAACCAGCACTAAAGCAGTTATCGAAACCACCGCTAAAACCGACCTCATGGCGATCAACCTCGCGTCGAAAATCTCGACCGATCAAAACGGAGCTGATCCCGCTTCCGTTTACACCCTCTTTATCCTCTCAAACGCCGACCTGGCGGCCGAGGTCAGGAACCCCACGTCGCTGCTGACAGCTATGAAGAGGAAGCCCTGCTCGATCCGTCTGTTGGCGTCCTCCGCCGAAAACACGTGTATGCCAGGGGCAACCCCTTTGTTCTTAGCCGCCCTGAGGACGGCTTGGATCGCCTCCTCG
>QNBQ01000028.1 GCA_003645735.1 Candidatus Poribacteria bacterium | reverse complement strand
TCCTGAGATCCTTGACGAGCTTGTATGGGTGGAAGACGTATGACCTTATCTGGTTGCCGAAGCTGATCTCCTTCTTTTCGCCCCGAAGCTTGGCGATCTCCTCCTGTCGCTTCCTCTCGTAATGCTCGTAGAGCCTCGCCCTCAAAACCTTCATCGCCAGCTCCCTGTTTCTGTGCTGTGGCCGCTCGCTCTGGCACTGGACGGTGATCCCGGTCGGGATGTGGACGATCCTGACCGCCGAGTCGGTCCTGTTGACGTGCTGACCGCCCGGCCCCCCGGCCCTGAAGGTATCTATTCTCAGATCCTCCTCCCTGATCTCGACCTCGACCTCCTCGATCTCGGGTATGACGGAGACGGAGGCGAAGGATGTGTGTCTTCGCCTGTTGGCGTCGAAGGGGGAGATCCTGACCAGCCTGTGGACGCCGGCCTCGGCCTTCAGGTAGCCGTAGGCGTAATCGCCGGATATCATGAGCGTGGCGCTCTTTATGCCCGCCTCATCGCCCGGCTGCAGATCCAGCACCTCCACCTTATACCCCTTCCTCTCGGCCCACCTCTGATACATCCTCAGCAACATGGAGGCCCAGTCCTGCGACTCCGTCCCCCCTGCGCCGGGGTGGATGCTTAAGATAGCGTTGCTCTTGTCGTGCTTGCCGTTCAGGAGCGTTTTGAGCTCCAGCTCCTCCACCCTCCTCTCCAGCTCCTCCACCTCCGACTTAAGCTCCTGGGCGCTCGGCTCATCATACTCCTCCTCCAGAAGCTCGGCCATCACCTCCGCGTCCGTCAGCTTCGATTCCAGCTCGTTCCACGCCTCCACGTCGTTGGAAAGCCTTGAGATCCTCTGGGTCACCCTTTGCGCCCTTTTCGGGTCGCTCCAGAAATCGGGGGATTCGGTCTCCTTCTGAAGCTTTTTAAGCTCCTCCGCCTTCCCATCTATGTCAAAGATGCTCCCTCAGCTCGAGCATCTTCCTCCTGAGCTCCTCCAGCCGATCCCGTATTTCAAGGATATCGACCATAATCCCACCTCGCCTCCGGGTTTGTAGGGGAATGCGGTTTTTCCGCGTTAAATTATACCGGATGACGGCTCCCCCGGGCAAATCGGGGGCCTCTCCCCTCATCCGGCTTGGGCGGGTTGATATCAAGGCGTTTTTCTGATAGAATGAACGTGAAGCTGAACCGCTTTGGGGAGGAAGCCGTGAGATTGGAGGATTACTTTGAGCTTTTAGAAACCGGCGAGATGAGGATCAAGGGCACAAGGATTGGGATCGAAACGGTTCTCGAGGATTACTTAGATGGAGCCTCGCCCGAGGAGATCGCTGTCCGGTATCCGAGCTTATCGCTCGAACAGGTCTACGCGGCGATCACGTATTACCTGCATAACAAGGAGGCCATGGATTCATATCTCAAAGCCTATGAAGAGCGGAGCTTGAAGGCATGGGCCGACCAGAACCGCAATCCCTCTCCCTTGGTTAAGAGGCTTAAGGAGCTGAAAAGGGGGCGGGGGAGAAAACTTGAAAGTCCGATACCTGCTGGATGAAAACGTCCCACATGTAATCAGATCCCAACTTCTGCGGCTTCGGCCTGAAATGGAGGTTTTAGCTGTTGGTGATGATATAGCGCCTCCCCTGGGAGCATCTGATTCAGACATCCTAGCTTGGATCGAAAGGGAGGGTTACATCCTTGTTTCCCGGAATCGCCGCAGCCTCCCTCTTCACTTGAGCCGTCATCTTGACTCAGGCGGACACGTTCCCGGTATATTCCTGCTGCGCCCTCGGGCATCCCTCAAAGAGATCATTGAGGATCTGCTGTTAATCTGGGAAGCCGCCGAAATGGAGGAGTTTAAGGATCAAATCGTCTACCTCCCGCTTTAAGCGCTCCCTATCTTTAACATCAACTACAGCGGGTTGACCTGCGCCGGTGGGATTTCGTAATATTTAAGCCGTGCTTCGCGAAGGGAGGGTCGATGGCGAAAGATTTCCCTGCTAGGAGGTATGGGATGGGAGATGTGCTGGATTTGAACGCCCTGCTCGGGGAGGTCATTCGATTGGCACATGAAGCCGGCTCGCTGTTGGTGGATCGGTTTAAAAACTACGGCGAGGTGGAGTTCAAGGGCGAGGGGGACATAGTCACGGAGGCGGATAAGGAGTCGGAGAGGTTGATAACCTCAGCCCTCAGATCGCTCTGCCCCGATCACGCCGTTTTGGGCGAGGAGTTCGGTGGGTCGGGGGCTGAGGGGGCGGAGTATCTATGGGCGATCGATCCGCTCGACGGGACGGCCAATTACGCCGGCGGGCTGGCCATCTTCTCCGTCTCCATCGCCCTGCTGCACAGAGGGGAACCCGTTTTAGGGGTGGTCCACGACCCCAACAGGGGCTGGACCTTCCACGCCGTCAAGGGCGAGGGGGCTTTCCTCAACGGGGAGAGGATCAGTGTCAACTCGCACGGGAAGCTCAGCTCGACCGGCCTCTTCGGGGTTTCGACCGACGTCATATCGAGCGTCCCGCTTTACATGAGGTTTTTGGGGAAGTGCAGGAGCTTGGGCAGCGCCGCCCTTCACATCTGTCATGTGGCGATGGGCGTTTTCGACGGTTGCGTGGACATACACGCCCACCTCTGGGACGTCGCCGCCGCCGCGCTGATCCTCCAGGAGGCGGGCGGCAGGTTCACCGATCTGAAAGGCGCCCCCCATTTCCCCCTTCCCCCCTCCTCAGAGGCGTGGCGCGGGGGCGAGATGCCCTTCGTCGCCACAAACGGGTTGGTTCACGAGCAGGTCTTGGAGCTGATCGATCGATACGGCTCCCCGCCGCATCGCGGCTGAACCGGTTGAAACGAGCGATGATCCAATGTTATAATAGCCTAGCGGAGGGGGAAGGATGAGGAGATTTCTCTTGGCATCAGCGCTCTTCCTGATCGCAGCCGCCTGCCAAGCCGGGGAGAGGGAGGATTACCTGTTCGCATACAGGCTGTATGAGTCGGGCGCCTATGAGCTCGCGAAGAAACACCTGCTGAAGTTCGTCCAGGATTACCCCGAAAGCGAAAACGCCGACGACGCCCTCTTCCTGGCGGCCGAGTGCGCCCTGAAGCTCGGAAAGCTGGAGGAGGCGGTCAAATACTACAAGCGATTGGAGGCCAACTACCCCAAAAGCCCCCTGAGGCTCGATGCCGTCAGGGGGGTGGGGATCGCCTGGTTCAGACAGGGCAGATACGAGGAGGCGATAAGGGCTTTCGAGGAGGTTGCGGCTAAGTCAAAGGAACCGCCCGTTATCTCCTCCTGCCTGTTTTACATAGGCGAGTCCTACTTCCGGCTGAGGAACTACCCCAAGGCGATCGCCTATTACGACCAGCTGCTCAAAAAATACCCCAAAGCCCCTGAGAGAAAATATGCCCTCTACTCCAAAGGGTGGAGCCTTTACTACCTGGGCAGGTATCAATCGGCATATAACGCCTTCAAACAGCTCGTGGCCGAGTTCCCCGATGCGCCCGAGGCGGTCGAGGCCTCTTACAGGATGGCCGAGTGTCTCTTCTCGCTCAAACGGTGGAAGGAGGCCGCCGAGGAGTTCAAGCGGTTCATATCGAAATACTCCGCCGATCGGAAACACGAGAAGCTGGTCGCCAGCGCCGGTTTCAGGCTTGGGGAGTGCTATTTCCAGATGGGCGATCTTGAGGGTGCCAAAAGGCAGTTCGAGCTGATGCTGAAGAGGTTCCCCGGGATGGAGGAGGTGGCCGCCGAAGCGCAGTTCTGGATAGCCGAGGTGCTGTTAGCTCAGGGCAAATACGCCGAGGCGATCCACGAATACAACAGGGTTATGGAGCTTTACCCCGCAAGCGAGGTCGCCGACGACGCCCGATACGGCATAGCCTTCGCCCACTTCAAGCAGAGGAGATATTCCGACGCCTACAGGAACTTCAAGCTGGTGGCCGAGACGCCGGGATCGGAGCTGAAGGACGCGGCCAGGTTTTACATGGGGGAGTGCAGAAGGCTCCAGGGCCAGTTCAACTCGGCCATACTCGAATACCGCAGGGTGGGCAGGAGATCGAAATACGCCGACGACGCCCTCTTCGGGATAGGCTCTTCATATCTGAGCCTCCGCGATTATAAATCGGCCGTCAACTCGTTTAAAGAGCTCCTCCGGAGATACCCGAGGACCCCCCTGAGGCCGCTGGCCCTCTTCCAGCTGGGGGTGGCTTATTTCAGCGAGGGCGATTACAAAAACGCGGCGGAGACTTTCGAGACCTTCCTCAGGGAGAACCCCGACTCGAAAATCGAGGGGGCCTCGGCGGACGAGGCTTTATACTGGCTGGCGAGGTCGAAGTTCGAGCTGAAGGACTATCTGGGGGCGATCGACGCCTGTAGGCGGCTGTTGCAGGGACATCCCGAAAGCAGGTTCGCCTACAAGGCGCGCTTCCTGATGGCCGAAAGCACCTACTGGCAGGGGGATTACGCCGAGGCGCGAAAGCTCTACGCCGAGATCCTCAACCTCTTCCCGACAGGCGAGTGGAACGATAAATGCCTCTACGGCATCGGCTGGACCTACTTCTCCGAGGCTCAGACGAGCCGATCGGAGAAGGCCAGGCGGGCGAAGTTCGAGGCGGCGATGAAGGCCTGGAGGAGGCTGATCGACGAGCACCCCAACAGCGACCTGTGCGACGACGCGCTTTATCACATCGGCATCTGTCTCATCAACCTGAAGCGATACCCCGAGGCGCTGGAGACCTTCAAGGCGATGCCCAACAGATATCCGGGAAGCGATTGGGAGGACAACGCGCTTTACAGGGTGGGCTGGGTCCTCTACAAGATGGAGAGGTATGACGAGGCGGTAGACGCCTTCACCGAGCTTCTCAAGAGATACCCCGCCACCCCGCTGGCCGCCCAGGCGATCTTCGGGATCGCCAACTCATTCTTCAAGAAAGGCCAATACGCTGAAGCGATCGCCCAATACAGGATAATCGTGGAGAGATACCCCAACGAAAAGATACCGGCCCAGGAGGCGGGGGAGGAGAGGTTCAGGGATCTGAGGCCAGAGGCTCAATACGAGATAGCCGAATGTTACTTCAACCTCGGCCAATACGATAAAGCGGTGGAAAACTATCGGAAGGTCGTTGAGCTGTTTCCGAAAAGCGAGTGGGCGGATGACGCGCTTTACGGGATAGCCGCCTCATACATACAGATGGGCGATGAGAGGAGGGCGGAGGCGGCTTACAAGGAGCTGATAGCTAAATACCCCGAAAGCGAGCTTGCCCCCGATGCCCAGCTCAACATCGCCATCTCGTTTTACGACGCCGGCAACTACCAGCAGGCCATAGCCGAGTTCCAAAAGGTCGTCGAGAGATACCCGGGAAGCGACGCGGCCGTTCAGGCCCAGTTTTACATCGGCAGGGCCTACTACAGGCTGAAATCCTACTCCCAGGCGGTCAAAGCTTTCCTGAAAGTCGACCCGAAAAGCGAATACGGCCCCGCGGCTCTCTACTTCGCCGGCTGGTGTCTGTTCGATAAGGAAAATCCGAGGAGGGATCTGAAGAGGGCGGTCGAGCTGTTCAGGCGGGTCGTGGCGGAACACCCCAAATCGCCCGAGGCGGAGAGGGCGCTGCTGGCTATGGGGAGATGTTATGAGGAGATGGGGGAGCTGGACGAGGCGGCAAAGGCCTACTCGACGCTGATCGAGAGGTATCCGAGATCGGCGCATTATGAGGCGGCTCTCCTGGCGCTGGGAACGGCGCTTCTCAAGCAGGGGAAGCATGCCGAGGCGGTCAAGGCGTTCGATAGGATACTCAACGACAAACGGCGCAGGTTTTCCGACGAGACGATCATATCCGCCCTGCTCTTCAAAGCCGAGGCGCTGGCGAAGATGGGCAGGGACGAGGAGGCCGCCGAGACATACCTGAGGATGGCGCTCGTATACGATCAGATCGATCCCGACAGCGCCCTCACCGCCCTCATCAGGGCCGGTGAGTGCTATGAGAGGTTGAAGAGGTGGGAGGACGCCAAGACCTGGTTCAGACGGGCGGTCAAGCAGTTCTCCAGCCACCCGAAGAGGAGAAAAGGGTGGGAGAAACGGCTGGAATACGCCAGGAGAAAGCTTGAGGAGCTCGAAAAACTTCATCCCTCTCCGAGATGATGAGGACGGGTTTGGCTATCATACTGATCGGGTTGATCGCGGCGATCGGCTGGCCTCAGGAGAGGAAGGGGGAGAGGCTCAGGGCCGAGGAGCTTCCGCGGAGGATAGAGGCCCGGATAATCGACGTCACGACGGTGTCGCTCGTTCAGAGGAGGCCGTTCGCCGACCCATCGCTTCCCCCTATCCCGGTCTACCTCATCGACCGGCCCAAAGAGAAGCCCTGGAACCTGCCCCCGGCCCTACTTCCGGGGATGGTGGTCAGGCCCGAGCGGAGGGCTTTGACCCGGCAGGGGATGATCCTCTCTGTATCGCCTGGCACCCCCGGATTCCTGAAAGCCGACCTGCTCGCCTTCGGCGGGGTGGAGGGGGTGAGGGGAGCGTTGAGGGTGAAGCTTGAGAGCATGGGCGATAGGATGACCGCCGGGCGGGGCAGGAGGAGCTTCATGGGCGTCGGGTTGAGCCTGGGATACGACCGCAAGCCCTCCTCCTTGCGGGCTGGCCTCGGATACGAGTTGAAAAACCTCGGCTGGCTGCCCGCCGAGCCCGAAGAGGGGATCAAACGGCAGGATCTGTCGCTGTGGAGGATCGAGGCCGAGTGGAACAGGGAGACGTCGAAGGAGGGCGACATATCGATCGGCATCGACCTTTCGGGGTTTCAGATGGAAGGGGATTGGGGCGTCTCCAACTCGCTGACCGAGATGAGACTTGACCTGGACGCGAACGTCGTCTACCCCTTCCTCAACCCCATCTCCCTCGGCTTTTCGGGCGGATACATCTCCTGCTCCAGAGGGGAGGAGTCCGAGGGGATAGGCTTCCTCACCGCTTACCTGAGGGATAACTTCGAGAGGGTGGGGCCTATCGTCCTGGGCTTCGGAGCGGAGCTGATAGGCTACGGGGAGAGGATCTACCTGGCCCCTGAGCTTTCGGCCTGCACCACCGCCGGGGGATCGATCCTGCTCGAGCTGGCCCTGAGGCGGAAGGTCGGGCTGCCGGCGACGGGGGAGAGGCTCTTCGAGGAGGAGTTCGTCGCCGTTAACCCCTCCCCGCCGATCGAGAGGTTCTGGGAGGCGAAAGGGGGGATCGGGTTCCGGCCCGAGAGGTCAACCGAGCTGAAGGTCACGGGGTTTTTCAGGAGGTATGGCGAGCTGCCCGTTCCTGTGGAACTTGAGGGCGAGCCGGTCAAGACCTGGCAATACGAGGGGATGAAGGCGAAGGTGGCGGGGATCTCTATCGAGCTGGCGTTCCGGCCCGGGAGGGGGACGTCGATCTCCTTCTCCTATCGGCGCGAGTTTCATATGCCCGAGGAGGGCGATCATATCCCTTACAGGCCCCAAACCGTCCTGAGATGGGAGGGGAGATATGAACCCCCGGGCGGAGGGATGGTTTTGACGGTTGAGGGGGGGATAGTCGGGGCGAGATACGCCGACGCGGAGGGGGAGGGAAGCTTAAGCGGGTATGGATTTTTGGCCCCGGAGGTCTCCGTGAGGCTCGCCGAGGGGCTGTCGGCCTTCATGAGGGCGGAGTTTTACACGGTTCAGCCGGAGATCATGGAGGGCTATAAGGCCGCCAGGACCAGGCTGGGAGTCGGCGTGAGGGGGAGGTTCTGATGGACGGCTTCCTGGAGATGGCCAGGAAGGGTTTGGAACAGGCCTTAAGCGGCGGATGGATCCTGGGGTTGATCGCCATCTACTCGATAATCGCCCACGCGATCATAATCGAGAGGGCGGTCAACCTGCGACGGAGCAAGCTGATCCCCGCTCAGTTCATCGCGAGGATATACAACGTCCTGGAGAGGGGAAGCCCGGAGATAGCGATCGCGCTTTGCGACAAACGCCCCGGCCCCTTGACTAACATCATCAAAGCCGGTATAATTCACCGTCACTACGATGAGGAGAGGCTTAAGAAGGTCGTCCACTTCGCCGGGCTGAGGGAGAAGCCGGAGATAGAGAGGTATTTAAAGGTTCTGGGCGTTATCCCCTCGGTCTCGACCTACACGGGCCTTTTGGGGACGGTTCTGGGCATGATCAAATCGTTCGGCGCGCTGGGGATGATGGACATCATGGCCAACGCCGAGCTGAGCATGGCCAAGGGCATATCCCAATCGCTCATCACCACGGCTGCCGGGCTGGCCGTCGCCATTCCGGCCCTCATCGCCCATCAATACTTCGCCAACAAGGCCGAGTCGATCCTGCGGGAGATGGAGAGACATTCGATATCGCTGGTGAAGTTCCTGGCATCGGCGGAGATGAAGCTTTACGAGAAGCTGAAGCTTGAGACGTTCGGGGGTGATGATCTGAATGGTTAGGAGGGGCTTGAAGTTCTTCATCTTCATCGCCTTCATCGAACACATCATCCTGGTCTTCGTCTTCGCGATGGCCATTTACACCAAGCCGAGGAAGGTGGAGCGGGTCGAGGAGCCGATCCAGGTCGATCTGATCCGGCTCCCCCAGCTGCCGGAGTTCCCGGAGCTTCAGGCGCAGATCAAGGCCCGCAGCGGGAAGGCCGCTATACCTGAGGAGCTGACGTTGAAGGCGGAGGAGATCCTGGAGAGGGCGTTGGCCGCGGCCGAAGAGGAGGACAGGTTCCTCCAGATCAAGCCCAGATCCCCGGTGGACGAGCTGAACCCGGAGAAGTTCATGCTCGATTACCCGCGCAGGCGGAGGATGGAGGGGGGAGTGGAGAGGGGAGAGGACATACCGTTCAGGGCCAAGGAGATACCGGGCGGGGAGGAGAGGATACCGCTCCCGCGTCGCTCGAGAAGGGGGATCGATCGGATCACCTCCGCGCCTCCCAGGGGAACACCCACCGGCAAGGTTTACGAGCCAACCCTCTCGCTCAAGCCGAAGGTTGGATCTCCTCCTGGCCTGCCGTTCCCCATAAGGGGAGAGGTGAGCGGAAGAAAGGTCGAATACATCCCTCCGATCCCAGAGGCTCCGGGGAACGAGGTGGGGGAGGTTGTCTTGACGTTTTGGGTCAACCCCGAGGGGTATGTCTTCAAGGTGCAGCGGAAGCGGACGGCGGGCAGCGTTCAGCTTGAGAGGATAGCCATAAACTGGGTCAAAAGGCTTAAGTTCGCCCCGCTGCCCAAATACGTCGAGCAAAAGCCGCAGTGGGGCGAGATAACGATAACGTTCAGGAGGAAGTTTGAGGAGTGAAAAACTTTCGAAAAAGGAGGAGTCAGGGGAGATGATGTCGAGGAAGTTGATGGTGCCGGCGGTCCTCGCGCTCGTCTCGGCGTTCATCATCGGCTGCGGCGTGATGAAGGGCGCTATGTTCCAAAACGCCGAGAGGGCTTTTGAGCGCGGGGACTACGAGGAGGCCAAGAGGCTATACCTCCAGATCATCGAGAAATACCCGGGGTCCGAGTTCGCAACAAAAGCGAAGTTCAGGCTGGGACAGATCTACGAGAGGGAGTTCGAGTGGGACAAGGCGATAAAATACTTCGACGAGGTCACCAAGGAGGTCAAGGGCGGCTACCTGGACATGATGGCCAGGTCGGAGAGGGCTAGGATCCAGAGGGAAAGACAGGTCATAACCCGCGCTCAATACATCTACGACAACAACCCCGGCACCGAAAAGGGGAACAAAGCGGCCGCTCAGGCTCTGCACGACATGGCACAGGCCTACGAGAGGCTGGGACAGTATGAGAAGGCGATCGAGACCTACAGGAAGCTGATAAAGGAGTTCCCCCAATACACCAACGTGCCGCAGATCCTCTACCAGATAGGCAACATCTACTTCTACAAGCTGTATGACTACGAGAAGGGATGGCAGGCCTACATGGAGGTGATCAAGAAGTATCCGGACTCCGAGTTCGCCAGATACGCCGAGAGAACCCTTAAGGACACCGATAGGATACTGAAGGAGATCGCCGCCCAGATAGAAACGATCAAGAAGTTCAGGAAAGAGGTGGCGATGAAGTTCGAGAAGGCGGGCCGGCACGTGACTCAGGCCGACAAATACGGCATCTACACCGACCAGATCGCCCAGTCCTACATAGCCATAGCCGAGGGCTGGAGGAAGCTGAAGAACTACCCCAACGCCATCAAGGCTTATAAGGAGCTGGCCGATGAGCTGCCGTTCGAGC
>QNBQ01000027.1 GCA_003645735.1 Candidatus Poribacteria bacterium | reverse complement strand
TCCCCAAACCTTGCAGGGAGGCGGAGCGATGAGGAACGCAGCGTTGTGCGCGGCGTTAACGCTTTCGTTTTTATTTTTCCCCGCGGCCTGGGGCGAGGAGATAAAGGGCGAGTTGGGCGGGTCGTTCAACGCCCCCTCGCCTATACCCCAGGGGTTCGGGTTCACGATAAACTACTCGATCGGCATCAAAGCGGCGGTATCGATCCTGGATGAGACGGGCGCCGAAACGGCGAGCTTTGAGCTCTCGGCCGATGGGATCTCCCTGAGCGATGGGAGAAGCGTCGAGCTGGCCAAGGGGAGCTACAGGGTGGTCGAGAGATACACGATCACCGCGACGCCCGACAACCCCCTGCTCCAGGGGAAGGTTTTGGGCGGGGAGAGCGATCCCATAGAGTGGAGCTTCACGGCGGAGGACCCGGGGATATACGAGCTGAGCGTCTCGGCGACGGTTACCGGGCTGGAGGTGGCGGTCGGCGGCGACCTGACCCTCTCGGAGATGGGCGAGCTGGGGGATGTGGTGCCGGTCGAGCTGGTCGCCTCGCGGAACATCATGCAGGGCGAGGAGGTCAAATACAGCATGGGGTTCTCGATCCGGTTCTCCCGCCAATCCTCCGTGAGATTGGTGGCCAAGACCGAGGAGGGTCAGACGGCCTTCGTCGTGACGGGCAGGATCATCGAAAACGAGCAACCGGCCAAGGGGGCGTCCGTCGTCGTCGAGCTGGTCGACAGGGATTTAAAGCTTGAGGTCGCGACCGACGATCAAGGCGCCTTCAAAGCGGTCTTCACCGCACCCGCCGGGACGACCCTCGCGGAGGCCGGCGACCGGGTCAAGGTGACCTATAAGGGGTTCGAGGCGTCAAAAGCCCTGACCGAAGAGGACGTCTCCCGGGGCGCCGCCGAGGTGAACCTATCCGTCGACACGGTCGCCCGGATCGACTCGGTCGAGCTGGACAAATCGAAGGTCAGGAACGGCGAGTCGTTCGCGCTGAGGCTGACCGGCGAGCCGGGAGGAAGGGCCGAGGCCGATCTGTCGGAGCTCGATACCACGAGGACCGAACCGGTCGAGCTGCCCGAGATCTCCCCCGGGGTTTACGAGCTGAGGACGATCGTCTCGCTCAAAAACGAGGCGCCGGACGGCATCAAAACCGTAACCGTTAAGCTGACCGATCGGGCCGGGAACGAGTCGACCCGGACGATCCAGATCGAGCTGAGCAACCCGCCGGTCGAGGGGGAGAGGATGGAGGGCGAAATACCGCCGATGGAGCTGATCTCCCCCTTCTCCATACCGAAGGGATTCCAGCTGGAGCTGGAATACGGGATCGAGACCGAGGTGACGGTGACGCTGATCAAGGAGGACGGGACTGAGGAGAAGATCGAGATACCGCCCGTCAAGGGGACATCGCTGGCCGTGCACAAGACGTTGAAGCTGGAGAAGGGGAGCTACGAGGTGAAGGAGAGCTACACCGTGAAGGCGACGCCGACCAGCCCGCTCTTCCAAAACTGGGGCTTCGAGGTGCCGAAGGAGTTCCCCGAATGGGATTTCGCCGCCGAAAAGACGGGAACCTACGACCTCTCGATAAACGCCGTCGTCGGCGATATACTCCTGGAGCTGACGGGCGATATGAGGATAACCGATTTCGAGAGGGGAGAGGAGACGGTAACCGTCAAGGCGGTCACGACCCGCAACATACCGGCGGGGGATAAGATCACCCTCTCCGGCTACTACAGCGTCGTCCTCTCCAAATCCACGGCCATAGAGTTGATCGCCGAGGAGGAGCAGCCCGTCGTCTTCGTCGTCAGCGGCGGAGTTATCGAAAACGGCGTGCCGATACCCGAGGCCGAGGTGACCGTCGAGCTGGTCACAAAGGGGCTGAAGCTGACCGTTAAAGCCGACAAGCTCGGCATCTACAGGGCGACCTTCACCGCCCCTCAGGGGACGACCCTGGCCGAGGCGGGCGATGAGGTGATCGTATCCTACGCCGGCAGATCGGTCGCCTACAAGCTGACCGACGAGGACGTATCGAAGGGGATGGCGATGGTCAACCTGAGGCTGGACACCTACACCTGGATAGAGAAGGTCGAGCTGAGCAGGACGACGGTGAAAAACGGCGATTCGATCTCTATAACCGTCATCGGCGAGCCCAACGGCAGCGCGGAGGTCGACCTGAGCGAGCTGGACACGACCAAGGCCGAGCCGATCCCCCTGAAGGAGGTGGCGGAGGGCAGGTATCGGGGGACGGTTTCGATCTCGGAGGAGAACGCGGCGGAGAACGGGGTCAAAACGATCAGGATCAAGCTGACCGATGAGGCGGGCAACTCGGCCTTCAAGACCGTCGAGGTGACGCTCAAAAACCCGGCGCCGCCGGCGGTCGTGGAGGAGTGGCCCTCCAGGATGAAGCTGCTGGAGGGGCCGGCCAGGATATGGCTCAGGGCCAGGGGAGCGACGAAGGTTACGGCGACGATCCTCACCCCATCGGGCGAAAGGATCATCATCGAGCTGACCGATCCCGACGGGGACGGCCTCTTCGAGGCCCAAAGACAGCTCGAGGAGAAGGGGCTGCACGTCGTCACGATCGTCGCCGAAAACCCCGAGGGGGTGAAGGCCAAGCCGGTCACCTTCACGATAAACACCTCCCCGTGGGACGTCAACCTGGACGGGAGGGTCGATATACTCGACCTGGTCGGGGTGGCCCGCAGCTACGGCAGGCGGATAACCTCGCCCGATCAGAAAGGGTGGGAGGCGGACGTCGACTCTAACGGCGCGGTTGACATCTTCGACATAGCCCTGGTGGCCAAGCATTACGGCGAGGTCATCTCGATCGGCGCGCCGCCTCTGAGGGCGGGCGGCGTGGTGCTGGCGAGGCCGGAGAACGGCTCGCTCAGGCTTCAGAGGCCGATGTGGGCGCTGATATCGGATCTCCCCCTCGAAGGGATCGATGGGGCCCGCTCGATCGAGCTGTCCGACGGGTATCTCCTCATAGGGCTGGGAAGGCCGTTTAACTCGGTGAGGTTCCCGACGGCGATCCCCTCATCGATGTGGGGCGTTGCGGAGGACGGGGGGGTCGTAAAGGTCAAGCTCGCCCTCCAAACCGCCCTCCTGAGAAACTACCCCAATCCCTTCAACCCGGAGACCTGGATACCGTTCCTCCTCGCCGAGGAGGGCAGGGCGGTCATATCGATCTACGATGGTGTGGGCAGGTTGGTTAGGAGGATCGATTTGGGGGTTCTGAGGCCGGGGTATCACGTGGTCAGGTGGGACGGCAGGGACGAGGCGGGCGAGCGGCTCGCCAGCGGGATATACTTCATCCACCTGAAGGCGAAGGGATACGAGGGCGTGGTGAAGGCGGCGGTTCTCAAGTGAGGGGTGAGGGGGGATGTCCCCTCACCCCCACTATAATTCCAGACCACCGTCAGGAGGAGAGGATCTTCTCCGCCTCCTCCATGTCAATCTCCATGATGTGCTTGATGCCGGTTATTCTGGCGGCCTCCTCGGTCAGGGCGGCTATGTCTTCGCGGGAGAGGTGTTCGAGGGCGAACTTCCTGGCACCGCACATGAGCTGCTGTAATCCGACCTTGATCCTCTCCAGGAAGGTGTAAAGGCCTATAGCCCCTTTGGGGAGCTCCTCGAACTCCTTCCCCAGCTTCTGCTTGAGCTCGTAGGCGGAATAGAAGACCTCCTCGAGGGATTTGCCGTATTTCTCGTAAGGCTTGGGAACCTGGCCCTTCTCCAGCGAGGAAGCCACGGTCTCCGCCACGTGGACAGCGGTCAACGGCGCCCTTGCCATCCCCACCGCCTTAACGAAGGGCGCTCCGAGGGCCAGAGCCTTGAACACGTGGTCTTCGAGGGAGAGGCCTCCCGCGATGACGATATCCGGAACGCGTTTCCCCTTCTCCGCCAGCGTTTGGGCGTAGCGGTAGGCGAGGGCCTCAAGGTAGACGGTGGGGATGCCCCATTCGTTCATCATCCTCCAGGGGCTCATGGCCGTTCCCCCTCCCGCCCCGTCAACGGTGAGGAGATCTATTCCCGCCTCCGAGGAGAGCTTGAGGGCCAAGGCGAGATCCCTGGGCCTGTATGCTCCCGTCTTGAGGAAAACATATTTGGCCCCCGCATCCCTTATCTCCTCCACCTGCTTCATAAAGGCTTCCTCGGAGACCATTCCCACCCTGGAGTGGCGTTCGAACTCCTTTATCAACCCGGCCTTGGCCGCCTCCTGGACGGCGGGCTCTTCGGGGTCGGGGAGAACCAGGTAGCCCCTCTCCTTGAGTTGAAGGGCTCTTTCCAGCGTGGGCAGCTTCACCTCACCCCCGATGTCCTTCGCTCCCTGACCCCACTTGATTTCGATTGCTTCCACCCCGAGCGACTCGATGACGTATCTGTGGACTCCCAGCCTGTAGTCCTCGACGTTCACCTGGACGGCTATGCCCCCGTATTTTCCGTCGAACCATCTCTTGAAGGAGTTGACCCTTTTCTCCATGTCCGGCGACCTTCGGACCTGCCCGTCCCTTATCTCCGCCTCAGGGTCCATGGCGCAGACGTTCTCCCCTACCACGCAAACTATGCCCGACAGGGCCGCCCCCGCGTATATGGCCTCTCCGAACCTCTTGGCGATGTCCGTCGAGCCCAACCCGGGAATGACCACAGGGAGCCTCAGCCTTATCTCGGGGCCTCCATCCCCTCCTATCGCCGTCTCCACGGATACGTTGGGGAAAATGGCCGCGTCGGGATCCTCCTCCACACCAACGGCTCCCACGGTGGTCCCCATTATCTGGAAGTGGGAGAAATCGACGGGGTAATCCTTCTCCGCCCCTACGGTTATACTCCCAAAGGGAGCGGGGTAGATGACCTCCCTTCCCCTTATGGCCGACCTCCCCACTTCGCAGAGCCCGGGACATCCAACGAGGCAGGTCACACACAGCCCGCTTGAGGGGTTCACATCGGGCACCCTCGTCCTGGTGAGAGTTGCCGCGCTCCTGTTCGGCTTGCTGAGCCTCATAACGCACCTCCCGTCGGCAGGCCGGATAGTTCTCAACGAGATTCTGCTATCCCGCGGTAGGAGATGTCAAGCTGAACGGGGCGCGAGGGGGTGGTAAACGGGCGGCGGGTTTTGATCAAATTGATCAAATCGCTTCACCCCGTCAGCAGATCCACCGCCCGCTTTATGTCCTGGGGGGAGGAGATCAGGAACAGCTCGTCCCCCTCGTTTATGACCTGTTTCCCCCTGGGGATGGTCAGCTCGTCTTTCTCCCTGTTGTAGACGGCGATGAAGACGCATTGGGGCGGGAAGTTGGGATGCGCCGCTATCTCCTCCACCCTCTTGCCGGCGACCTTGGCCCCCTTTGGGATGACCACCGAGTAGATGTCCGCCCTCCCGCCTATGGTGATTATCCTCCGGACCTTGGGCCTCTCGATCTCCATCATCATCCGGCTGACCATCAGGTCGGTCACGCGGATGATCGAGCTTACCCCGATGAGCTTGTAGGCGTTTTCGTATTCGGGGTTTCTCATCCTGACGATGACGTCCGGCACGCCGAAGCTTTTGGCGAGGATGGCGCAGGCGAGGTTGGCGGCGTCGTCCCCCGTGGCGGCGACCACAACATCGGCCTTCTCAACGCCGGCCTCCCTGAGCGTCTCGGCCTGGGCGGCGTTTCCGGGGATCACCACCGCCCCCGTCTCGGCGTGCAACCTGTCGCACCTCTCCTGATCGCGTTCGATCACCACCACGTCGTGCTTGTTCTCCACCAGCTTGCGGGCCAGCTCCCCGCCGACCATCCCCCCTCCCGCGATTATGACATACATCGCTCACCACCTCCACGCCTTTTTGGAAAACAGAAGCAGAACCGGGAGGATCTCCAACCTCCCGGCCAGCATGCCGAGGATATAGGTCAGTTTGACGACCGGATGTATCCCCATCATCTCCTCGACGGAGATGTAGCAGGGACCGATGTTACCCAGGGCGGAGAACATCCCCGAGGCGGACTCCAGAGGGCCGTGTTTCGAGAAGATAGCTGTTATCCCCCCTCCTATCGCCAGCAGGGCCATCCACGCGGCGAGAAGGGAGGTCGTCCTGTGGATCTCGTCGTCAGGGACGATCCTCCCGTCTATAACGAGCTTGTCGACCGCCCTCCCCGGCGCCCTCAGCTTGAAAAGCTCCCTCCTGACCAGCCGGTTTAAGATCGCCACCCTCATCACCTTCAACCCCCCTCCGGTCGACCCGACGCACCCGCCTATGACCATCATGATCAGGAAGAGCTGTTTGGAGAGCGGGGGGAAGAAGT
This sequence comes from Candidatus Poribacteria bacterium, assembly GCA_003645735.1. GTDB lineage: Bacteria > Poribacteria > WGA-4E > B28-G17 > B28-G17 > B28-G17. Next base: position 4,063 of record QNBQ01000027.1, on the reverse strand, counting down.
CCGAATTTATGTCCTTCGTGCCGAAGCCGGTGGTGGTCATGATCGATATCACCTGGAAAAGCGAGTATCTGAAGCTCTCCTCCAGCTTCGCCCAGCTTAGGCTTGAGAGGCCCTCCCTGGAGAGGTGGTCGATCATGACGATCGCGGTGAAGGCCGAGATGAAACGCCACCAGTATCGGATCTCGATCCCGTCCCAAAGCGCCTTGAATTCGCCCCTCAAAACCCTGTAATGTATCGCGAAGTTTATCCCGCCGAGCATCATGATGAAGGAGAGGGTGTATTCGATCAGCTTGTAGTTGGGGTGTCCGGAGAGCCTGTAATAGTCGATGCTGGCGTCGTGCGGGGAAAAGCCTCCCGTGGAAAGGGCCGTCAGCGAATGACATATCGCGTCGAAGACCGGCATCCCCTCCAGGGATAGGACGATCATCGAAAACAGGGTGAACGATCCGTATATCCCCCAGAGTATTTTGAGGGTGCTGTAGAGGCCGGGGGAGGGCCTGTCGGAGGAGATCTTGTGGCTTTCGGCCGTGAAGAGGTAATGCGCCCCGATGCTTCTGGAGGCGGTCAGCAGGAAGAAGGAGAGGATCCCTATCCCGCCGAGCCATTGGGTCAGGGATCGCCAGAGGAGTATGCTTCGAGGCATCGAGTCCAGGCCTGAAAAGACCGTTATGCCCGTGGTGGTGAAGCCGCTCATCGCCTCGAAATAGGCGTTTAAGTAATCCGCTCCTATGCCCAGCACGAACGGGAGGGCGCCGAAGGCGGAGGCGGCGATCCACCCCAGGGCGCACATCAGCATCGATCCGGCCAGATCGGGCGGCCTCGGTTTGAAGAGCTTTTTCAGCAGGAGGCCCGTTGAAAGGGAGGCGGCGGACGGGACCAGGAAGGCGATCACTGTCCCCCACCCCTCCCCGCACTTCCCCCAGTAGATGAGGACGGGTATGAGGGGGAGCAACATGATAAGCCCCAGGGTTTGAAGCAAGCCCCCGATGGAGTGGAATATGAAATTGATGCGCTGGAACCGGTTCCTCATGGCTAATTTTTTATCGGCTTTTCAGGGGCGGGATCTTGAAGGAGGAGGTCTTATCTTCCCGCCCTCAGCGAGCTTGCTTCACCCCTGATTCTAAGGCGCGGTCGTGGGGGATTTCAAGGGGGTGAGTTGACCGGAAACGGATATTCCTGTTAAAATCAACCCGCCATGAAGGTGATGTGCGTTTTGGGGACGAGGCCAGAGGCGATAAAGATGGCCCCTGTTGTGATGGAGCTTCGTAGGAGGAGCGGGGTTGAGACGATCGTCTGCTCCACAGGGCAGCACCGCCAGATGCTGGATCAGGTGCTGAACCTGTTCGGCATAGAGCCGGATTTCGATCTGAACGTGATGAGCGAGGCTCAGACCCCCTCGAAGGTGGCGTCGATGGTTTTGGAGAGGATCGAGCCGGTGTTGAGGGATGTGAGGCCGGATTGGGTTCTGGTTCAGGGCGACACGACGACGGCCGCCGCCGCGGCGCTCGCAGCCTTCTACAACAGGTCCAAGGTGGGGCATGTCGAGGCCGGGCTGAGGACGCGGGACAAGTGGCAGCCCTTCCCCGAGGAGATAAACAGGAGGATCGTCGGCGTCATAGCCGATCTCCACTTCGCCCCCACCCAGAGAGCCAGGGAGAACCTCCTCTCCGAAACCGTCCCTCCGGATCGGATACTCGTCACGGGAAACACGGTCATAGACGCGCTGCTGTGGGTGGCCGGAAAACCCCCGTCGGAAGAGGCGAGGAAGCTCATCGAATCGCTTGAACTATCGGAGGGAACGAGGCTGGTGCTCGTGACGGCCCACAGGAGGGAGAACCACGGCGAGCCGCTCAGGAGGATATGCGAGGCGCTGAGGATGATAGCCGAAAGATACGGGGATTCGGTCAGGATCGTCTACCCCGTCCACCTCAACCCCAACGTCTGGGGGCCTGTTCACGAGATGCTGGAGGGGATTCCGAACGTGAAGCTTCTGCCGCCGTTGGACTACGAGCCGATGGTGAGGCTGATGCAGAGGGCTTATCTCATACTGACCGACTCGGGCGGGCTGCAGGAGGAGGCGCCGGCCCTGGGGGTGCCCGTCCTGGTGTTGAGGAACACCACCGAGCGGCCCGAAGGTATAGCCGCCGGGACGGCCAAGCTGGTCGGCACCGACGTGGACAGGATAACCTCCGAGGCGTTCAGGCTGCTGGACGACCCCGAGGAGAGGGGGAGGATGGCCAGGGCGATCAACCCCTACGGCGACGGTAAGGCCTCCAAACGGATAGTTGAAGCGCTTCTCAGCTGAGATCGCTTGTCTCCTCCGATTCCGATGATGAGCTCTCCTCCTCCCCGCTCTCCGCTTCCTCCCTTTCCTCCTTGCTCCTGCTCAGCTCCCGCTCCACCTCGTGTTCTATCTCCTCGAACACCTCCTCGCCGAACTCGTCGCCGAAATGCTTCGACATCAGTTTTGTAGCTTTAAGCAAGGTTTTGGGATCCTCGGGATCGCCGAGCCTCTCGACGACGGCCGTTAAGTTCTCCAACATCTCCTCCTCGGACCTTATCCTGGCGAACCTGCTCATCAGCCTCTTAAGATTTGTCCCCCCGCACCTCGGGCAGACGGGGTCGGAGTGATCCTGGGTGACCCCGTGGAGGTGCGAGAAGACCTTGCCGCAGGAGAGGCATCTGTATTCATAGATGGGCATCCGCTATCCCCCCTTTACCCGGTTCTAGGGGTCAGCTCCCCCGATTCTATCATCGATTTCAATGGGTTGTCCTCGATGTCCAGAGGCAGGTTCACCTTGGCCCTTCTCCTGGCCGATTCATAGGCCGCGAAGATGATCTCGGTCGCGTTTAAGGCTTTCCTGGCGCTCAGCTCCGGCTCCCTCCCCTCAAGCAGCGATTCGACCACGTCGGCTATGGCCCGCTCTATGTATCCCGGCCCGTGAAGCCCTTCACCTTCCGTGTCGATGACCTCCCAGCTGGACGATCCCTTCCGCTTGATCCTGAGGGGCGTCCCGTCAGCCGCCCCCACCTCTATCACGCCATCCGTCCCGATCAGCCGGTTATGCGCCCCGACGGCCTCGGCGGCGTCCCCCGTGCACATCAGGCCGAAAACCCCGTTTTTATACCTCCAGAGGAAAACCCCATGGGTTTCGACCGGCATCCCAAAGACGAGCTTCTCGACCGAGTAATCCACCTGACCCATGACCCACTCGGCGGGCGTCTCGTCGTTGTAGAAGCCGAACATATCGACGTAATGGGTGCCGTAATCGTAGAGGTTGCCGCAGGCCCCCTCGAGCCTCACAAGCTCCCCTATCTCGCCCGCTTTAAGCAGCTCCCTGGCCATCCTGAACGGCTTGCCGAACCTCCTCTGATGGTTGAAGGTCAGCTGGACGCCTCTCCTCTCGCACTCCTCGGCCATCCTCTTCGAATTGCCCCAGGTATCGGCCATCGGCTTCTCGCAGTGGATGGCCCTGACCCCCGCCTGAGCGCAATCCATCACCATCTGAGCGTGGAGATGCGGCCAGGTGCAGATCGAGACGATGTCCAGCTCCTCCTTTTCGAGCATCTCGCGATAATCGAGATAGATCCTCGGGACGTCGAACGCCTTGGCGAACTCCTCGGCGTTTTCGCGGACGATATCCGCGCAGGCGACTATCTCGCAGTTAGGGAGCCTTCTATACCCCTCGGCATGCCGATAGGCCATCGCGAAGCCGGTCGGCCCCGGCTTCTTCTTCCTGCTGCCGGTGCCGATTATGCCCACCTTCAGCTTATCCATGCCACGACCTCCGAAGCCGCGGTATCCCCGAGAGATTATACAACACGCGCCCCTTCCGGACAAGGCGGGACAATTGAACGGACGCGGCCCGGTATGATATAATCGTGACCGCCCATCACAACCCACCTGGGGAGGAGGAGATGAGCCTTTCCGGGAGAACCGGCTTTGTCTATCACGAGGATTACCTGTTACATGACACGGGGAGGTTCCACCCCGAAAGCCCCGACAGGCTTAGGGCTATAGTGGGCCATCTGAAGGGGATCGATCTGCTCTCCGAGCTTGAGC
>QNBQ01000026.1 GCA_003645735.1 Candidatus Poribacteria bacterium | reverse complement strand
CGCCTTCCCCATGAACGAGTAACCTATCATCCCGATTCTGATCTCCTTCATGGCAACCTCCTGCCCCCGGTTTTAAGCCTTTCGCTTTCTATTTTAGCACAACCGAGATGCCCGGAACAAGCGAGAAAGAGAGGGGCTTGTGGGAGGGTTTTCCAAAACTGCACATGGGAAGCGCGTATTCAAGGCGAGGCCGACTAGGGATGCGGAAACTCCTCGACAAGGAGCTTTCGGGGCGGTTTATAGGACGGATCATCCAAGCTCACTTGACTATAACCATCTTACGCGATGCTCGAAAGCCATTGGCTTCAATCGTGTAGAAGTATACACCGCTTGGAACCGGCTGACCCAGCTCGTCGCGCCCATCCCAATACGCAGCCCGTTGTTTATCCAAGTAGCTCCCCGCGCTTCTCCACCCCAGCTCCAGTTTACGGATAAGCTCCCCCGGCGGGCTGTGTATGTATATGATCACATCAGCGCCCTTTTCCAATCTGAAAGGTATCCACGTCTCAGCATTGAAGGGATTCGGATAGTTCTGGAGCAGCTCGGACCGCTTCGCGCGGGTTACAACCGGGATTGTGATCTCGATAACAGGGGATGAACTTCTGCTGCCGGATACATCCACGCTTTCTACGTAGTAACGATAAGCGTGGCCCGGTTTGACATCTTCATCCTTGAACTCATAATCTGTGGGAAAGGATGAGCTCAAGGAAGCGGGGACGAACCCTATTCGGGCATACCTCTCCCCTTCCGATTCACCTCGGTATATAATGAACCCGACGACACCGACTTCCGTTTGAGTTGTCCACTTGATGGTCACGCCGTTTTCCGAGATCTCCGCTGAGATGCTCGATAGCCCCACCGGCAGGGAGGAGTCGCCGATGGATCCTATGGTGAACTGGCTGAACTCGGTTATCCCGTCGAACCTAACCTCGCCCGTGGATGCATCGGCGCTGATGGCGTGGGCGACGGGGCTCCACGCCCCGGTGCTCCTCGTGTCCCTCCTGAAAAGGATCAGGTTGCTCGGGTTCGCCTGATCGCCCGGCCCGATCATCCCCGGCCCCAAGGTGAAGGTCAAGCTCGCCTCAAACTCGCCGTTCGTCTCCCTCTCTATCACCCAGTATCTGTTCAACACGCTGGCCACGCCCGCGGGCTGTTCCCCGGGCGGCCTCCTCTTCACGAGGGTGACGCGTATTCTGCCCCCTTTCTTGTTCGAGGCAAACTCTATCTTGAGCTTAACCTCCTCGAACTCCACCGAGCCGCGTCCGGTCGGAGCCGTTCCCTCGCTCCCCGTCCCCAGCTCCATCTGATACCCCCTCCCCTCGTTGAGCTTCGCCTTGATAATTCTCAGCTCACTGGTCGCACTTCGATCCTGAACGACCGCGTCGAAAAGCACGTAGACCAGCACGCTGCCTCCCGAAAAAGGGTTGGCCCTTGTGAAGGCGATGGAGATGCTGGAGCTTTTGACTTTGTAAGCTGAGGACGAGCCTTCGGCGATCGTTCCGTCGAAATCAACGCCCGTCGCCTCCACCACGTCCGGATCGTAGCCGATCTCTATCTCGGCGGAGATGATGTTCATGCCGGTTAGATCGCTGATGTAGACCGGAACCTTGATATCCTCCTGCCCAGGCGAGGCGGAGATCCGCTCCGGCGTGGATAGAAAAACCAGATCCCCGTCGCTCAGCCCGATCGATGTCATCACGGCGGTTAAAACGAGGATGGATGCCCATCTCATTGGTAACTCCCCTCGGTTTATTTGAGCACGGTTATCGGCCTGAGATCCGTTTGATCCCCGGCCTGAAGCCGGCAGAAGTAAACCCCGCTCGCCACCCTCCGCCCGCTCATATCCCTCCCGTCCCAGAAGGCGGCTTTATCCTTGGAGAGATAGACCCCCGCTTCGCGTTCACCCAGATCCAGCGTCCTGACAAGCCGTCCCGAAAGGTCGTAGATCCGTATGGTGACGTGCGCCTTCTCGGCGAGCTTGAAGGGAATCCACGTCTCGGGATTGAACGGGTTGGGATAGTTAGGCAGCAAGCGGGTGACGGAGGGCGAAACGGTTATGAGTCCGTTTTCGATCCTGACGGGCACGGAATTGTTGAGATTGACGGCGATTATCGTCACGGGAGAAGCGAGTCCCTCCGCGTCGGGTGTCACCTCAAAGGTGATCTCCAGCAGTTTCCCCCCTCCCCTGAGCGGGGTCGGCGTTGCGAAGGCAAACCTTATCTCGCCCAGCATTTCGAGGTTCACCCGCCAAAGCGATCCGTTGAGCAGGCTTGAGGGGGTGGCTTCAACGGCTTTTAAAACGGACGGGTCGTATCTCAACCTGAACCCGCCAGCATAAAGGCCGGTGGCGTCTTCGATGTAGAGCGGAACCCGTATCCTCCCGCCGGGCTTGGCGGAGAGACGGGGTATGGCGACGGCATAGCTCGGCCACGCCCTTACCCCTTCCGGGGCGCCTATCCGGTCCGCGGGAAACTCCTCTATCAAGCCGACGACGAACTGAAGTATGAGACCGGCATCGTAGGCGGAGATGGTTCCATCGCCGCTGGTGTCGCCCGGCACCTCGTGGAAGGCGTATCCTATCCGCGAGCGTGCTCCATCATATCCGGTATACCACATGTGATAGGTGACCCCGTTTAACACCACCGAAGGGCCGCTCACCCCGGAGCCGTCCCAGGAGCCAGCCGGCCCTAAGTCCAAGACGGGGTTGTATGACCGCTTGCTCCAGGTGATCCCGTCGCCGCTTGTCGCGTAACCGATCCGCAGATTATCCCCGTCATAACCGGCATACCACATCCGGTAAGCCTCCCCGGCGTAGATGACCGACGGACAGCTTACGCCGGCGTCGTCCCACTCCCCATCAGGGCCGGGCTCGAGAACCGGGTTAGAGGAGTGTTTATTCCAGTGTATCCCGTCGCTGCTTATGGCGTAGCCGATTCTAACCTTTACCCCGTCATATCCCGCATACCACATGTGGAAAAGCTCGTCCTTCACGATCACCGTCGGGTTGCTGACCCCCTCTGAGTCCCAGGAGCCGGCTGGCCCTAGGTCGAGGACGGGGTTGGCGGAGCTTTTGCTCCAGTGTATGCCGTCGGCGCTGACGGCGTAGCCGATCCGGGTGTGTTCTCCGTTATAACCCGTATACCACATGTGGTAAAGATCGCCATGCCGGACCACCGTCGGCTGCGAAACCCACTCACCATCCCATACATCGCCTATCCCATCCGTGAGGACGGGGTTTCCGGGATACATCTCCCAGTGAACCCCATCGACGCTCCTGGCGTATCCGATGCCGCGCTGGGAGCCGTTATCCCCCGCAAACCACATGTGGTATACCTCGCCGTCGAAGATGACGGCGGGGTCGGAGACGTGAACGTCGTTCCAGCTCCCCTCCTCCCCCAGATCGATCACCGGATTGGCGGGATATTTCTCCCAACCGAAGCTTAACCCGAGGATCGATGTGATGAAGGCTATAACGACGGCAATATGCTTCACCGCCACACCTCCTCATCGTGAGGAAGCAGGGGCGGCAAGGCGCCCCTACTTCCTGATGATCATCTTTCTCGTCGCGGTGAACCTCCCGGCTTTGAGCGTGTAGAAGTAGACCCCGCTTCCGACCCGTTCTCCCCTCTCGTTTCGCCCGTCCCAGTGGGCTGCTTTTTGCTTGCTGATATACCTTCCCCTGGGTTGAACGCCCAGATCCAGCCTCCTGACCAGCCTGCCGTTCATGTCGAAGATCAGTATCTCGACCCTGCACTCCTCCGCCAGCTCATACGGTATCCAAACCTCGGGGTTGAACGGGTTGGGGTAGCTCTGCAGCAAAGCCGTCCTCTTGATAACGGGCAGGACCGTCACCGTGAACTCATCGCTGCTCAGCTCGGCGCCGCTCCTGAAGAGAACCGTCAGGCGGTAGGAATAACATCTCTCCTCCTGAACCTCTTTGTCCACGAACTCCCTCGCATCCGCCGGCAGCTCGAACCTCACCGTTCCATCCTCGCCTCTCCTCTCCAGGACGTATCCCTCGACGAAGGGGTTATCGTCCATCCGCCACCGGACGATGACCTCTCCCTCTCCCGCTTCGACCTCTATCTTAGAGGGGAGGGTCATCTCGAACCGCTCCGCCTTGATCTCCAGGTTGATCTCCGTGATCCTCCCTTTGGAGGGCAACTCGATGGAGCGAACCTCCCTCATATCGAGCCATTGGGCATCCGGGATATCGGTCCTCCTGATGTAGAGCATCACATCGCCGGGGATGTTTTCGATCGCCTCATCCCATCGCAGCACCATTTTGGAGTCGGGCCTGTCGGTGAAGACTGTCAGCTTCCACACCTCGCTTTGGCCTGGTCTCAGGGATGGCCTGATATCCCTGTCATACCCTCCGTTGAAGTAGGCGGCAACGGTTTTGCTGAGGGTTGGCGGCTCGCTGCGGTCATACCTATCGCGTCCCTCCTCAGCTTCGGGATGTGTTCCCAGGGTGGTGGTGATGTCCGAGGCAAAGGCGGATGTTAGTTTGAAGGTGAGCTTCAGGTCGTATCCGGAGTCCAGCGGTTTCCCGGCCTCGGCCGCTTTCGGAGCCATGGGCGGTTTCAGGTAATCCGGCACGGGCGCCCGGTTCGGCAGGTCGGGGGGCGCGGGTATCGTCAGCTTCACGTTCGGCTGGTTTGTCTTCAGCCAGTAGCCCTCCCACGGTTTCAGGCTGTCCTCAACGCCCACGGCCTGGTAGCCGTCCGCGCTTGGAGCGCCGGTTTGACCTCCGGCGAACGCCTCCTTCTTGCTGACGACCCTCCATCTATACAGCGTTCCCTCCACCGCTCCTGCCGCCACGGCTTCCTCGAAGGGTTGGCCGTTGACCTTAAGGTCGGCAACCCTCACCTCTTTTATGAACGGATTGCCTATGGCGTGCCAGCCGGCCGCCTCCAGCGTGATCACCACATCGCCTTGGTTCATCGCCCCTCCTACATCCACCTCCACATCCCCGTTCAGCCTCGTAAAATACCCCTTGCCGGTCTCCAGCCCCACCTCGCCTATGTCATACGGATAGACCTTGTATCCCCCGCTTGCCGTGTCATACTGGAACATCTGGAACGGCTCTATATCGTCCCCCAGGTTCACGAACGGCTCGGCTTGTCGAGGGGTTATCGGCACCGAGAAGAACTTCCATCCCGAGGTGCCCACTTCCCACTTCGTCGCGATGAACTCCGCCTTTTGAACGTCCAGCCTGAAATATCTGGATCGCTCGCCCTGATTGACGTATTGGTATGCCACCACATATCCCGGTTGGCCTGTGTTCGGATCGACCTCCGCCTGGGTGGGGTCGAGATCTATTACGTTCGAGACCTCCCCGTTCTGGTCGAACTCGACCAGCCTCAAGATTTGATACTGCCTGGTGGCCTTGGTCAACCTGGTCGATGGCTGGTATTCTATTGTGACCGTCGAGCCGGGCTTGGCGTTATCTATCACGAAGAACCAGTGGTGGGCGAGCCTGCCGTCGGCGGGGCGGATGTCCCTGTCGAACTCGTTCCTCTCCCTGTCCAGGAAGCACATCCTCATCTGCGATCCCAGGGTCGGGACGGCCCTGACATCCTTTTCATCCTCGCCGTCTTCGGCCCCGTATTCCACCCCGCAGACGTTGTTCGAATCGACTGTGACCCCGTCCGAGACCCTCCAATTTATGGACCAGGTCGGCTCAAACGGCACGTCTGTCGTCCGGAACGTCCACACGAAGGTCGTATCCAGCGGGTTGCCGGCCAGGTCGTGGACGCCCCTCTCGTCCACCTCGCCATCCCCGTCCGTATCCACGTCGGTTTTTATCTCCACCCTGTAGTATCCGTTGGGCCTGAACGGCTTTACCGGGACGAAGACCGCCTTTCTCAGGGCGGGGCTGTAGGAGACGTATCCCGCCACTTTCTTCCCGCCATCGAGGAGGTCGGTGACGTAAAAGGTTCTGTCCGAAAAGTCGGAGGCCCTCATATCGTCGGTGAAGGTGACGCTCAGCTCCCCTCTGTAGATCCTTTCGCTTTCCCTTGCCTGATAGTCGGGAACGGTGCACAGAACCGAGGGTTTGGCGTCATCGACCATGAAGACCACGAACGGGGGATCGATATCGGTGTTGGGATTAGGCGTGGCCTTATCGGTCGCCACGGCCCTTAAGGCGTATTCACCCACACCGAGGCTCCGTATCTCGTCCTCCGACCATTTGAAAACGAACTCCCTGTGGGGCGGTCTCCTGTCAAGCCTGTCGAAGACCGTAACGTTGGGGTTATCTTTCCCTTCCTCCCACACCATCCCCGAGAGGTTCCTCCAGGGTTCCCATACTCCATCCGGTTGCTTCGACCGAATCTGAAGCTGAATTTTAGCGATATCTGTATCCTCGGAGACCACCCTGATCTCGAACGGATCCTCCTCCGGGAAGAGTACGGGGCTTATACGCTCACCGTCGTAGGGCGCTTTGATAACCGCTCTAGGAGCGCGCAGATCCGCGAATTTCGGTTTCAACGTTATCTCGCGGTGTACCTGTTGATCGCCGCTCTCCTCGAGGATGATGGTGACTTCGTACTGTTTCTCCTCAGAGTTGTTCAGGTCCCGCTTAGGCGGTTTTATTAGAACGTCAACGACAGCAGTGTCTGCCTCTGAGTCAAGCCCTATTGAGTAGGGTCCCCAGTATCCGTTGAACTCAACGTATGCCTGATTCGGGTTCAAGGTGGGCAGGGTGAACATGATGAAGTCGAATCGGAAGGCATCCAGGCTTCTGAGGCCCGTGTATTTAACTTTGATCTTGTAGTGAGCGCCGTCATGGTAGTCCATCGGTCCCGAGGGTTCCTCCAACAGCTCCATCGTCGCGTCTATCCCCTTGTTCGTGCCCGGCTCCCAGGGATCGGAGGTTATGCTGCCGGGATCTTGGAGGAAGAGAGGCGTTCCCCACCTCGGGTCCTCGAAGACATAGGTGATGATGTTATCCCCGATGTCGTCATCCTTGAGGACGAATCCGACCGTCTGTTCGGCCGAACAACCGCTCTCCCATTCCGCTCCGAACTCCGTGCTGCTGCCGATGGAGGCGGATGAGCCGGATTTCAGATCGATCTCCACCCCAAACCCTACGAGTGGGACCGAGAACTTTTCCTTTATCACCAATTCATGGCTGAATTCAGAGCTTGATTCCACGGATATGCCCAGCGAGAAGGAGACGGTATGCTCTACGGAGACGGTTCTCGAGTATTCGAACGAGGGACCGGCGCTGATGATTAACATCTCATAATCCTTGCCGTCGATCGCGCTTGAAAGCCCGTTTTGCTCAGCGAACTCCTCCAGGGAGAGGGGGTTATCCGAGGTGAGGTTGTCTCTCCATTTCCGGGCGACATTTGCATCAAGCAGCGTCTGCCAGATTTCCCTCGCATTTTCCAGCTTTTGGCGCTCGCTCTCGTCCTCCGCCTGTTCGATCTTCGCCTCCAACTCTTCGATGAGGTTCTCTATATCCCTCACGGTATAGACATACTGGTTCGTCCTCTCAAGTATGTCATAGGTCTCTATCTGCTTGGTTTCTAACTCCCACTCCTGTGTTTCGTCGTTCCACCGGATACCCAGGCGGTATTTGGTCTGCAGGCCGAGCGTCCATCCCTCGCCGAAGTAGATGTCGCCTTTGCCGGGTCCGAGTATGTCGGGGAACTCGTCCTCAGAGGGGGTTTCAAGGCGACGCCCGGGGCTGACCTCGTATGCCACGATGCCTGACGATGTTCCGACTGGTGTGATCGAAGCCGCTTTAGCTCCAAGCTTGGCTAGCTGAAGTGCGTACCCAAGCGGCCCCAAAGCTACGATTCCAGCCCCCGTTGCCGTCTCAACTACAGCCGCCCAGGTGAAGTGACCCAGGGTTGGGACGGAGTCCCTATATCCGAGCAACCCCCTGTCCTGCATATCATATTCACTTTCCTCCCCCTCCTCCTTCCCGAAACTGAAGTCCTTCACCTCCCGCTCCTTGCTCCACGGGGATGGGTAGACCGGGATAACCTCTTCTCTGATTTTAATCTGAAGCCCTACCACCAACCCCTTGGTGGAGACGGAATCGTCGAGGTAGGCGTAGCTTCCGTCACCCGGCGGGTCGTGGAGAACGAGATAGTTGACCACGGGGATCGAGACGATTCTGGCCGCGCTTCCCACGGGAACGTCTCCCAAGACTATGACCTCATCCTCGGCGATGTCGCTGTCCTCATACCCCTCTTTAGTCGCCTTGAACTTGATCTTTTTAGGTGCCGCTAAGGGCGGGTCGTCGTCCGTCATCTTCGGCAAACCTGCCACTATTGTGTATTCATACTCGCTGCCTTCAACCTGTATCTCCTGCTCTTCAGGTGGATCTTCGGTCATCATGCTTATCTCATCGGTAACATAGAGGGTGAAATCCTCCACAGGGTGTCCGTTGGCGGTCGCTTTGATCGTATAAGTGAAGGAGCGGGGTTCAGGCGGGTAGTAATACATGTAACCCTCGGGGTTATCGTCCTTGGACAGTCCGAACAGCTCCAGAAACTCATCGGGCGCGTCGAACAGTTTCGGCCGCCCTTCGATGACAAGTTCTATCTTAACGGGAATTGTCATGATGATCTCGTTATCCCCTCCCCTCAGGTCAACCTCCTTGCTCTCAGGTCTGGCTCCCTGGATGGTGACGGTGTACTTTCCGGGGTTGAGCGTGAACTCTATCTCCCCATCATCGTTAACGAACCCCTCATCCTGTCCGTTATCCCCGCTCACCGTCACCTTTATCGGATCTCCGGCGTTGCTGAAGTGGCTCGGGTATTTGGAGATGGGGTTTTCGCCCGGGTCTTGGACGATCACTTTGAGTTTCCTGGTGGTGTAATCGATGAAGTCCACGTCGGTTCGAGTTCCTTCGATGGTTATCACACCTGTATCGGGATCGTATCCGGGGGTATCCTCCTTAATCCGGATATCATGGCCTTCTCTCTTAGCTAGCATGTAGTATTTCCCGGCGAAGAGGGGGAGGCTGTAGTTGGTACCGGTGGCCGTGAGCGATTTTGTGCTGGGGACGGATTCGATCAGGCTGGTGGAGCCGATGGGCTGAGCTATCACCTTCACATCTTTGACCAGCACATCCTGCCCGTTCTTCTTGATGCTGTAAACTATTCGGCCCCCCACGGGGTAGACGCTCAGATCCACGAAATCCACGGCCAGCTGGTTCGGTCCGTTCAAAGTAAGCTCAACCGTCTGAACCGCTTTTTTAAACTCGTGCACCATATTCTCATCTTTCTTGTAAGCGATCACCTGATATGTTCCCAGGGGCAGGTGTGGGAACTCGTAGTATCCCTTATTGTCCGTCTCCGTTCTGAGCCATCCCTCATCGGTGGTGTAGACGTTATCCGCGGTTTCAGCTACCCTCGCCAGAGCGTTCTTATCGACGTGGGCTGATTTCAACGTCAGCCACACCCCCTTGACAGGCGTCCTCAGATCGGCTGCCTTCACGTAACCGGCTATCTTGCCGTCTACCACCGTCACCTTCGTTATCGCCATCGTGCTCCACTTGCCCGACTCGGCCAGCACCTTGAGACCCACATCGTAGGTGCCAGCTTTGGGGAACTCGTAAACGGGGTCCCATATGCCGGTTACGGCTATCGGGTGTCCATCAGGCGAGATGGAACAGTTGTTCATGATTCCATCGTTCTTACCGGTGCGATCCTTGATCGTATCGCCCTCCACATCTCCGCTCTCGAACCTCATGTAGAGAACCAGTCCATCCTCGGTACCGATCAGCTCTCTTCCCATATCCTCCCTGATCTGCTCCGCCGTCCTCACCACCCTCCAGATCATCACCTCGTCTATGTTACCTCTAAAGGCCTGCTCTATCTGGAACCCTCCTCCCAGTGTGTCCTGGTCTTGCCCGATCACCAGTGTCCCTCCTCCCTCTATCGTATCGCCTTGAGCGATCGTCTGGGTGTATACCAGAGCGCCGTCCTTGTAGAACTTCATCTCTCCCGTGCTGCTCTCCCATGTCATGGCTATGTGATGCCATTTGCCGTCGTTTGCTGATATGTTGATCTTGCCGCTACCCACCCCGGCGACCCGGACGTCGAAGTTGGTGTAGTTGTATATACCCAGCTCATTGGCATCGCTCGCCGATGCATAGGAGATAGGCGTTCCGGGGTTCTGGCTGTCTGAGCTCTTCATCCAGAACTCTATGGTCACGGCATCGGAAGGGAAATCGGAACTGACGTTGTTGACGATGACATAACTGTCAGTGGTCCCGTTAAGCTGTAGCGACTCGTTGCTCTCGTCCGAGAAGAACCAGACCCAATCCGTTATCTTGCCCACATCCTCCGCCTCGACGAAGTCGGGGCGGTTTCCTCTGAACTGTATGGGGGTGTAATCGCCTCCTTTGAT
>QNBQ01000025.1 GCA_003645735.1 Candidatus Poribacteria bacterium | reverse complement strand
CCTCTCCTCCTTCGGTTGTTCGGGAGCTATTATAGCACATCCGCCTTCCCCCCATCAAACCCCTCCTTGATTCACCGAAGCGGCATGTGGTAGAATATGAGTCAAAACCCGCCGGAGGAGAGGGTTTAAGGGATATGGGGAGAGGGTATAGGGTTGCGATAGTCGGGGCGACCGGCGCCGTCGGCAACGTCATGAGGGAGATCCTGGAGGAGAGGGACTTTCCGGTCGATCATTTGAGGCTCCTGGCCTCACACAGATCGGCCGGCAAAAAGCTGCCGTTTAAGGGCGAGGAGATAACGGTCGAGGAGCTGAAGGAGAGCTCCTTCGACGGGGTCGACATCGTCCTGGCCTCGGCTGGGAGCAAGGTCAGTAAGCAGTTCGCCCCGATAGCCGCCAGGAAGGGATGCATATACATCGACAACTCCAGCGCCTTCAGGATGGATCCCGAGGTGCCGCTTGTGGTGCCGGAGGTCAACCCCCACGCCGCCTTCAAACACAAGGGGATAATAGCCAATCCGAACTGCTCCACCATACAGATGGTTGTGGCTTTGAAGCCCCTACACGACGTGGCGAGGATAAAGAGGGTGGTCGTGTCGACCTATCAGAGCGTGTCGGGGGCGGGCTGGTCGGCGGTGGTCGAGCTTCAGGAGCAGACCAGGGCGATCCTGGAGGGCAAGGAGTATCCGCCCCAGGTCTTCCCCTATCAGATCGCCTTCAACGCTATCCCGCAGATACCCCAGTCGGACGCCTTCCTCCCCAACGGCTACACCGAGGAGGAGATGAAGATGGTCAACGAGACGAGGAAGATCATGGAGGACGATTCGATCAAAGTCACGGCCACCACCGTCAGGATACCGGTCTTCTACGCGCATTCCGAGTCGATAAACATCGAGACCGAGAGGAAGCTGACCGCCGAGGAGGCCAGGAGGATACTCTCGAAGGCGCCGGGGGTTAAGGTGATGGACGACCCCGAAAACCAGATCTACCCGATGCCTATACTTGCGGCCGGCAGGGATGAGGTTTTCGTCGGCAGGATAAGAGAGGACGACACGATCGAGTGCGGGTTGAACCTTTGGGTTGTGGCGGACAACCTCCGCAAGGGGGCCGCGCTGAACGCGGTTCAGATAGCAGAGCTGCTGATAGGAAAGACGGGATGAGGAGTTTTCCCAAGGGGAAAGGCGAGGAAAGGTTCAGGGTAAGCTGGAGGTCGATCCTCCTCGGCGCCCTGCTGATCCCCGTAAACGTCTACTGGGTGACGGTCGTCGAGGTGAAATATTACTCACTCGACGGCTCCTGTCTCCCTCTCTTCATCGAGCCGGTTTTCATCCTCTTTTTGATCACCTGCTTCAACTTCCTCCTCAAAAGGTTCGCCCCCCGCTCCGCCTTCAACCAGGCCGAGCTGCTCGTGATCTACATCATGCTGGTCGTCTCGATGACCTTCGCCGGCCACGACACCTTTCAAAACCTCTTCGGCCAGATCGCCCACCCCTTCTGGTTCGCAACGCCCGAAAACGAATGGGAGCAGCTCTTCTTCAGATACATTCCCTCCTGGCTGACGGTTAAGGACAAGTCGGTCCTGGAGGGCTACTACCTGGGCGAGTCGAGCATATACGACCCGAAAAACTTCTACCCCTGGATCAAGCCCCTCTCCCTGTGGGCGCTCTTCTTCCTGACGCTGGTGTTCATGATGCTGTGTCTCAACACGATGGTCAGGAAGAGGTGGACGGAGCAGGAGAAGCTGGCTTACCCCATAATCCAGCTCCCGCTGGGGATGACAAAGGAGGGCGGCTCGGCGCTCTTCAAAAACAGGGTCATGTGGATGGGGTTCGCCGTCGCCGCGACCATCACCCTCATAAACGGCCTCAACTACATCTACCCCGCCGTCCCCAGGATAAAATACATCAAGCTCACCAACGTCGGACATGTTTTTACCGACAGGCCGTGGGACGCGCTGAGGGGGATGAGGATATCGATGTATCCGTTCGCCATAGGGCTGGCCTTCTTCCTGCCGCTGGACCTGTCGTTCTCCTGCTGGTTCTTCTTCGTCTTCAGGATGGGGGAACAGGTCTTCGGGAGGGCGTTGGGTTTGAGGGGTTTCCCCTATTTCAGCGAGCAGGCCTCCGGTGCGTGGTTCGCGTTGGCCTTCATGGCGATATGGGCGACGAGGAGGCAGCTCGGCGATGTGATCAGAAAGGCGGTCGGGCTTGGGCCGGAGGTTGACGACTCGACCGAGCCGATGCCCTACAGGGCCGCCTTCTTCGGCTTCCTGCTTTCGGCCGGATTCTTCGTCGCCTTCTGCTACATGGCCGGCGTCCAGGTATGGGTCACCCTGGTCTTCCTCCTGATTTATTTCCTGATAGCGATAGCCATAACGAGGGTGAGGGCGGAGCTGGGGACGCCGCATGAGATCTCGGCCTACGATCGGTTCGCAAACCCTCTCTACATAATGAGCTACACGATCGGCACGAAGAACATGTCCCCCTCCAGCCTGACCGTCATATCGATGTGGCACTGGTTTAACAGAGGGTTCCGAAACCATCCGATGCCCAACCAGCTTGAGGCGTTCAAGATGGCCGAGGAGGCCAGGATAGGCAATAAAGGGGTTCTGACGGCGCTGGGGGTAGCCTCGGTCGTCAGCCTGCTGGCCGTCTACTGGGCCAACCTCGACGTGACCTACAGGGAGGGGGCGGTGGCTAAAGCCATAGGGTTCAAGGATTGGGTGGGCTGGGAGGCGTTCAACAGGCTCCAGAGGTGGCTCCAGTTCCCCTCCGAGCCCGACAGAAACGCCATAACCTACATGGTCGGGGCGATGGCCTTCACCTTCGTCCTGGCCGTCATGAGGATGAGGTTCGTGTGGTGGCCGTTTCACCCGGCCGGATATGCCCTGGCCATAAGCTACGCGATGGATTACTTCTGGTTCGCCTTCTTCGTCAGCTGGCTGATAAAGTGGATACTGCTGAGACAGGGTGGGCTTAAGACCCACCGCAAAGCGGCCCCCTTCTTCCTGGGGCTGATCCTCGGGGATTATGTGATGGGGAGCATCTGGGCGATACTGGGCCCCGCCTTCGGTTTCAGGAACTACAAGATCTTCATATGATCGTGAGGATCGCCCTTCCCATCATAACGCTTCTGGCCGCCGCGCTGAGGTTTTGGAAGCTGGGGGAGTGGAGCTTCTGGACGGATGAAGCCCTGACCGTCCTGGACGCCAGGCGTTTTCCCCATATCTTCAGGATAAACCCGATCCCATACGCCGCCGTGAAGCTCTCGACGGCTCTTTTCGGGGAGGGCGAGTGGAGCGCCAGGCTCATCCCCGCCCTGTTCGGGATCGCCTCCGTTCCCCTCATCTATCTGATCGCCTCGCGGATCTTCAACCGGAGGGCCGGGCTGATCTCCTCCCTCCTGCTGGCCGCTCTGCCCTGGCATCTCTTTTGGTCTCAAAACGCCCGCTCCTATTCCTTCGCGCTCTTCTGGAGCTTGGCCTGCGCCGGTTGCTTCTATCTGGCGTTCGAGAGGGATAGCCTCGCGCTGCTCATCTGCTCGCTCCTCTCCTACCTCGCCCTGGTCGGCTCACACCTGCTTTCGGGCGCGTTGATCCTCGGGTTCGTCCTTTACCTGATCCTCCTGTGGAGGCTGCCCATCGGAAGGCCGAAGGGGTTGAGGAGGCGCAACCTCTTGGTTTTCCTCTCGCCTTTCGCCCTGGCCTGCCTTTCGGGGGCTTATCCCCCGGTCTTTAGGTTCATCACATCCGGCTGGGGCCACAACATCTGGGCCCGCAGCCCGCTTTACATCCTGATGACCCTCGGATGGGGCGTGACCCTCCCCGTAGCGGCGTTGTCGATCTACGCCCTGTTGAAAACGCCCGGGGAGCTCAACAGGGGGCTCATCTTCTCCCTGTGTTACGCCGGGGCGCCCCTGATCTTCTTCCTGATAGGCTCCCTGTTTCAGAACGTCGCCGGCTACTACCTCTTCTTCACCGTCCCCGCCTATCTGATGCTGGCCGGATACGTCTGCGATAGGCTGTGGGGGAAGGTCGGCCCGTTGCTCCTGGCGATCGCCCTGCTGGATATGGCCGCCTGGGATTACCTCTACTTCGCCAAGGAAAACGGGGGCAGGCCGATGTGGAGGGAGGCGCTGGAGCTTGTGAGGTCGGAGATGGAGGAAGGGGACGCGGTGGTGGCCAGCGTGCCGGGGCCCGTCAGATATTACCTGCCGGAGGCGAAGTTCGTCAAAGCCGAGGATCTGATGAGGGGGAGGGCCGGGCTTGAGGGCGTCCGGAGGGCTTGGTTCGTGCTGGACGAGTCGAACCTGAACGTCATCGATCCGAGAGGGGAGTTCAGGAGGTGGGTTGGGGAGGTGGCGAGGTTTAAGGCCAGGTTTTCGGTCTATTCGAGGGGGGCCGACAGGAGCATAACCGTTTTCCTCGCCCCCTCCCCTCCCGGGCGTTACAGGCCCAACTGATCAGCTATCCCCTGCATCGCCTCCAGCACCGTCTTTATGTGCTCCTCAAGGTCGACGCCGATCATCTCGGCCCCTTTGATGATGTCCTCCCTGCTGACCTTCCTGGCGAACGATTTGTCCTTCATCTTCTTCCTGACGGAGCTGACCTTGACCTCGGCCAGCTTCTTGGAGGGCATGACGAGGGCCACGGCCACGATGAGGCCCGTCAGCTCGTCGACCGCGAACAGCGTCTTCTCCATCAACGTCTGAGGCGGGTATTCAGGGTAGTTGGCGTGCGCTCTGACGGCGTTGACGATCTCCTCGGGGAACCCCCTTTCGGCCAGTATCTGGGCGCCTTTGATGGCGTGTTCCCCGGGGTTTGGGTATTTCTCGTAGTCGAAGTCGTGCAACAGCCCGGCTATCCCCCAAAGCTCCTCGTCCTGGCCGAACTTCCTGGCGTAAGCCCTCATGGCGGCCTCGACCGCCAGGGCGTGTTTTATGAGGTTCTCGTTCTTCGTGAACTCCCTGAGAACTTTCATCGCCTCGTCTCTCGTGACCATCATGACCCTCCCCTCGTCAGTTTTTCAAGCTCTCTCAGCACCTGGCCGAGCTTTTCGATCTGTGCGCCGTATTCGGCCCAGTCGCCCCTCCTTATAGCCTCCTGGGCCATGTCGTAATGGCGCCTGGCCAGCCTTATAAGCTCCTCGGGCGAAAGCTCGGCCCTCGCTTTGACGGGCATGGCCGCGTGCGCCAAGGCCTCCTCCCTTGAGGCCGTCGCCTGTGCCACCTCCTCCCCGAGGAAAAGCCCCCTCAGCGCGTCGTCCAGCGTCCTTCCCATGAAAACCCTGAGCTTATCCCCCCTCTGATACCCGACTATGACCCTGCTTAGGTCGGGTATGGCGCTTTCGGCCTGCTCGGCCCTTATGAAGACCGGCTCGACGTATAGGATCGAATCGCCCATCGGTATGATGAGCAGGTTGCCCCTCAGAACCCTCGAACCCCTGGTGTCCCAGAGCGAGAACTGCTGGGATATCATCGGGTCCTGGTCGATGTAGACCTCCACCTGCTGCGGGCCGTTTATCAGCCTCCCCTTGGGGAACCTGTAGACGAGCAGCTTGCCGTAGTTGGGCGGGTCGCACCTGGCCGCCAGCCAGGCGGTCAGGTTCGTCTTCTCCGCGGGGGTGTAGGGGATCATGATCAGGAACTCGCTGGTCTTCTCGTCGGGCAGCGTGACGATGATGTAATAAGGCTCCACCGGCTGGAGGTTCGTCTTCCTCTCCCCGGCCCTCCTGGGCCTCAGGCCGGTCAGCCTCGTCAGAGTCGAGGGCTGCGCCGCGCCGGCGGTCGTCTCCTCAGCGACGTTCTCGTAAACCTCATACCCTATCTCCCACAGATCCTCCCTGGAGTAGAACAGATCGGGCGAGGTCATGTGATAAGCCCTGTATTTCAGCGCCTGTATCAGGAAGAGGGCCAGAGGGTATCTGATGTGCCTCTTGAGCTCCTCCGGCATCTCCTCGAACCTCTTGAACATCCCCGGGAACATCCTCATGTAGCACTGGATCATCGGGTCGTCCTCTTCGTTGACGACGTAGAAATCAACCGTCCCGTCGTAGGCGTCCACAACCGCCTTGACCGAGTTCCTTATGTAGTTGCCCCATGGCTCGCCGCGCGTCCTCAACACCCTCCTGGCCGTTTTCCTGCCGAACTTCGACTGAACCATCTCCTTGAACACGTCCTCCATCGGCTCCGAGTAGGGGAACCTGTGCGTGACCGTGTAGGCGTCGATTATCCAGTAGAGCCTGCCGTTCGCTATGACGATGTAAGGGTCCTGGTCGAACCTCAGGAACGGGGCCAGGGTGGAGACCCTCTCGAGGATGTTGCGGTGGAACAGTATCCTGCTTGTGGGCTTTATCTCGCCGGAAAGCAGCATGTTTATGCTTCGGAACTTCCAAGCGAAGAGCAGCTTGCGCCATATCGATGAGATAGGGACGCCGCCCTTCCCCCTGTAGCTGTTTCTGACGTAATCCCCGACCTCCTCGGTCGGGTAGTCGAACTCCCTCGGCTCGGGGCTTTCGGGGTTGACGATGACATAGTGGTTCGTCAGCTCCCCGTAGTAGATCCTAGGCCCGGGCTCATCGAGCACCCTGTGCTCCCAGGAGGGGTCGTAGCTCAGAGGGATGTCCTTCACGTAGAAGACCGGCTTGCCGTTGACCACCTCGCTTACGGGCACGACGCACACGCCGTATCCGTGGGTGTAGAGGAAGGTCCTGTTGACCCACGTCTTGGCCTCGGCCCTCAGCTGGTCGTAGTTCAGCTCCCTGGCCGCCAGCATCACCTGTCTCAGCCTGCCGTTCACGATATACCTGTCGATATCGACGTCGGCGAAGTCATACTGTGGCCTGAGCACTTGGATCTGCTTCAGTATCTGCCTCAGCGGCCTCCAGTCCCACAGCCTCACGTTCTCGATGAAGGCCTTATCGTTCACGACGCTCTCATAGGTGAGCACTCCCTCGGCCGGGTATATCCTCTCCTCTATCTCGTCGAGGTTGTAGGCGTAGCGGGTGAACTCGATGTTGTATTTTATAAACGGCCTCTCCAGCTTCAGCTCGTTCGGCCTGACCTTGAACTTCTGGACCGCCGCCGGCCATATCGCGCCTATGAAGCCGACGATGAAGATCAGAACGAGCGATCCTATGGCGTATCTGGTGCGGCGGATGAAGATGCTTATCAGGAAGATGAAGCCGGTGATTACGCAGAGGATCATCAGTATCCACAGCACCGGCTTGCGGGCGTAGATGTCGGCGTATCCGGCCCCGAAGACCACCCCCCTCTTGGAGTAGAGCAGGTCATACATCAGGAACCTGTAGCCCCAGGCTCTTGCGAAGAGCGTTATCGCCACGAGCGTGAAGAGGTGAGCCTTCACCTTGAAGGGCGGGGCGAACCTGTTCCTTCGGTCGAGGATCTGGCCGTGGAAGAAGTAGACGATCGTCGTCGCTATGGTCAGAAACAGGAACATCCCGAACAGCCACCCGTAGATGTATCTCAGCAGGGGCAGCTTGAAGATGTAGAACCCGACGTCCTTGTTGTAGATCGGGTCCTTCAGGCCGAAGCTTATCCCGTCCGAGTTGAAATACCTCAACAGCGGCTCCCAATGCGTGACGGCGGAGTATCCCATGACGATGCAGACGATCACCGACAGGATCGCCATACCGGCGAAGGCGACCTTCCGAAGGTCGAAATCGGGCCTCCCAAGCGGCATCGCCTCGACTATGGAGGGGCTCAACGTCGAGGAGAACCTCCATATCAGGTAGAGGTTCCCCAGGAAAAGCCCCAACAGGAAGATGATCGCCCCCAGCCCCATCCAGAACTTCGTCCAGAAGATCTTGACGAACACCGAGCCGTAGCCGACCGATTTGAACCACAGGTATTCGGGATAGACGTCTGCGACGATCTTCCCCGCGACCACTATCAGAACGATCACGGCTACGGTTATGCCGAGCTTTTTAAGCTTGCTCATCCAGGCCATACCTCCCTTGATTTAAGGGGTTAAAACTCCTGGCCGATCCCGAAATGGAAGGTGTAGCCAGGTTCAAACTTGACCAAATCCGTCTTTTTGGCGAAATCGAAGTCCAGGTCGAAAAGCCCGAGTTTCAACCTCAGCCCCACCCCGACGGAGCATTTCAGATCCTCCAACTTCACCCTCCTCCCCTCGACCCTCCAGAGGATCGGCCTCTCCCACCTCCACCAGGCCGCCCCCATATCGACGAACCCTATCCCCCTTATGCCGCTCAGGCTCCAGGACACCGGCCAGCCGAACCTTATCTCGTCTATGAAGGGCACCCGAAGCTCCAGGTTCAGGAGCAACGCGCGCGATCCGGAAAGCTCCTCGTAGCCGTATCCCCTCAGCGTATCTATGCCGCCCAAGTAGTATACCATACTGTCCCTGCCGAGGCTAGCCGCCCCAATAGCCCTGACGGCGAGGACCGTCCTGTCCCCTAAGGGCAAGTATCTCCTCACATCGGCCATCAGGTTGGTCATGTCGAGGTCGCTCCATGGAAGCGTCCGCTCCACCCCCAGGATATACCTGGCCCCCGATCTCGGGCCGAACTCGCTCCACTCCACCGTATCCCCCACCACGGAAGCGCTCAGATATATCAGGCTGCCCCGCTCGATCGGCTTGCGGGTTCTGAAGGAGTAGGCGAAGGGCATGGAGATCGCCTCAAGCTGAACCTCAAGCCTCCTGTATCTGGAGAACGGATAGCTCAAAAGCGCCGCCACGCCCGTGTTCCTCTCCAAAAACCACTCCTCCCCCCATACCGTCCTGACGAGGTGGAGGGTGTGGTAGTTGTAAAGAGCGACGCCGAAGTCGGGTTTCATGGCGAGGTAGAAGTAGTAGGCGATGAAATCGGGCGCGAAATAGCCGCTTTGGCTCAAGACCGTCAGCATCAGCCTGTGGTTCCCCAACATATCGCTCGCTATGAGCTGGGTCACGTTCCTCAGGACGCCGTCTGAGGACATGACGAAATCGGTGAATATCGCGTCCAGCATCAGCTTCGGGGTGTATCTTCTCCTCGAGATGAGCTCGATCTCCGGCTTTTCGGCCTCAGGAGGGGGTTCCCCGCCTTTCAGCTCGACCCTCTCAAGCTCCGCCCCCTCCAGATCGACCAGGTAGATGTCCTGAACCCCGTCGTTATAGGCCGAGAGGGCGAGCTTCTCTCCGTCGGGCGATGGGGCGGGGGAGAAACAGCCCGTCAGCGTCCTGACAACCCTGTAACACTCCCCCCTCCTCACGTCCAGCCTGTATACATCGTTGAAGCCGTTCATGTCCGCCGTGAAGTAGATGAACCTCCCGGTGGGATCCCATTTCGGCGAGCGGGAGTCAAACCCCGGCGGCGTCAGAACCCTCTCCTCCCCGCCCCCCAGATCCCTGATGACGATCCTATACCACCCGTTCCTCTCCGAGGAGAAGGCCAGCTCCTCGGAGCTCGGCCGCCAGGAGATCGATTCCTCATCGAACGGGTCGTCCGTCACCCTTTTGATCGAGGGCTTCCCGATCCCCAGCTTCCTCAACGAGAGGATGTAGACGTCCGACCTGCCGTCTTTGAGGGCTATGAAGGCTATCCTGCCGCCGTCCGGCGACCACTCCGGCGACCAGCACATGTCGAACGGCATCTCGACCTTGCGGTATTCGTTCGTGATGATGTTGTAGATGAAGAGGTAATCGCGGGCGTCCTTCGAGGCGAAGAAGGCGATCCTGTCCCCCTCAGGCGACCAGGCCACCCCCGTCCCCTTCGTCCTTATCTCCTCGAACTCCCTTCTGTAGAGGCGAGCTATAGGCCTCAGAAGCGTTTTCCCGTCCCCGGCGGAGATGATCCGGATGTCGTATCGCCCCCCCACGGTGGAGATGACGGCGATCATATCGCCCGACGGCGACCAGGCCGGCCTGAGATAGCTCCCCTTCTTTGCCTTGGTCAGCCTCTTTGAGACGACATCGGGCATGTCCCTGCTGGCCACAAGCGGGTAATACCTCCTCCTCAGCTCCCTCTGCCACCGCTTGTCGAACTCGCTCAAACCTATCCCCAAAACGTTCTTCATCGCCTCGTCCAGATCCTTCGTCCGGCTGTGCCTCAGCTCCTGCAGCAGAGAAGCTATCTTCTCCTCGCCGAACTCATCGGCCAAGAATTGGATGGCCGACTGCCCCTCCTTGTATCCCAGATACACGAACGGCCCCAGGATCGAGAAGTCGTGGAGCTTCGTGAGCGGCACGAGCTTATTCGTCACAACCGCCGTCCTCAAAACCATCTCCCCCACCGAGTCCATCGGGCCGGAGAAATACTCGGCCATCCCTTCGATGAACCAGAGCGGCGGGCTGTAGAGGAACTCGCCGGTGAAGATGTGCGCGACGGGCTTCTGGTAGATGATGTCGTATTGGAAGATGTGTGTCAGCTCGTGGAAGAGCACCCTCCTCAGCTCCCTG
>QNBQ01000024.1 GCA_003645735.1 Candidatus Poribacteria bacterium | reverse complement strand
TAGAGGTCGTCGTCGGAACGGTCGAGGAGTAAAGGGAAAAAATTTCCCCCGCTTTCCCTCACCTTTTCCTTCCCCTCCCCCAAAAACCGCCTAAGACCCGCGGCACGTTAATTGCATCCCCTGGTCGAGGAGCTCGATCGAAAGGGGGATCGTGTGGATGATCAGGGGGCTTTATAAGGCGGCCCAGGGGATGCTCTACAGGCAGAGGAAGCTGGACGTCATCGCCAACAACCTCGCCAACGCCAGCTCGACCGGCTACAAGAGGAGCATGGTTGGGTTCAACGCCGCCTACCCGACGAACTTCGCCCCGGCCCCCAGGCTCATCCTGGCCTCCCTGCCGCTCCGGAACGCCGACCACATGCCGGAGCTGATGATCATGCGATATGGCGTGGATTTCTCCCAAGGGCCGATAAGGGAGACGGGCAATCCCCTGGACTTCGCCATAAACGGCAGGGGGTTTTTCGTCATCCAAACCCCCAACGGCGTCAGATACACCCGCGATGGGAGGTTCGCGCTCAACGCCAACGGCGAGCTGGTGACGCTGAACGGCGATAAGGTCCTCGGCCAAAACGGCCCCATAACCATCCCCAAGGGCGGGTCGATCCATGTCGATAAATCGGGGAGGATCTACGTCGACGGGAAATACGTGGACACGCTCCTGATCGTCGATCTGCCCCTCAGCTCGCTGGCCAAGGAGGGGAAGGTCAGGTTCGCCGCCGTTGGGACGACGACCCCCCAGCCGATCCCGGCCAACGCCGAGGTGCTCCAGGGCTTCCTGGAGGATTCGAACGTCGACATCGTCAGGGAGATGGTCGAGATGATAGAAACGCTCCGCTGTTATGAGAGCTATCAGAAGGCGATTCAGGCCTTCGATTCGACCGTTCAACAGCTCAACGAGTTCGCCAAAGCTTGAGGGAGGGATGAGGCATGATAAGGGCGCTTTGGACGGCGGCCTCGGGGATGAGGGCGGAACAGACCGCCATGGACATCATAGCCAACAACATCTCCAACGTCAACACGATCGGCTTCAAGAGATCCAGGCCCGATTTCGAGGATCTGATCTACCAGGTGATAAAGCCGGCCGGGGTCATAAACATCGCCGACGCCCAGATCCCCACCGGCATAGAGATAGGCCACGGCACCAAGCTGATCTCCACCCAGAGGATCTTCACCGTAGGCGACCTGCAGGAGACGGGCAACAAGCTGGATCTGGCGATACAGGGGGACGGGTTTTTCAAGATAAAGCTGGGCAATCAGATCGTCTACACCCGCAACGGCGCCTTCAAGGTCGATGCCCAAGGCCGGATCGTCACATCACACGGCCTGCCGCTTGAGCCGGAGATCATCATCCCAAAAGAGGCGACCGATATCTTCATCTCCAACGACGGGACCGTCCAGGTGAAGCTGCCCGATCAGCCGGATGGGGTGGTCATAGGCAGGATAGAGCTCGTGAAGTTCATCAACCCGGCCGGGCTGCACCACATAGGCAGGGGCCTCTACGAGGAGACGGCCGCCTCGGGACCTCCCATAACCGGCAAGCCGGGCGAAAACGGCTTCGGATACATCGAGCAGGGGATGCTGGAGATGTCCAACGTTAAGATCGTCGACGAGATGGTCGGCCTGATCATCGCTCAGAGGGCCTACGAGGTGAACTCGAAGGCTATTCAGGCGGCGGACGAGATGCTCAACATAGCCAACAACTTGAGAAGGTGATGAGCGATGAAGCTTAAATCGCTCCCGCTTCTCATCGCCATGCTCCTCCTTCCCCTGAGCTCGGCCTTCTCCGAGGTCGTCATCAGGCTTCTGGAGAGGGCCGAGATCTCCTCCGATGAGGTGAGGCTGGGGCAGATCGCCTTGATCAGCGCCGGCGACGAATCGCTTCTCAAACGGCTCTCCTCCATAAGGCTCGCTTCGGCCCCCAGGCCGGGCGGCTCCATCGAGATCACAAGGGCACACGTCCAAGTCTGTCTTGAGCGGGAGGGCGTTAAAGGGACGAAGGTGGAGGGGAGGAGGACGATCGTCGTCAGGAGGGCGCAGATCGTCAAGCCCGAGAGGGTGCTTGAGGCTGTCGAGAAATTCATACGGGAAAGCCTCAAGCTGCCCGAAGAGGCGGTTGTCGCGCTGGAACCCTCCTCCCCGCTGAGGGAGCTCCTCCTGCCGGAGGGGGAGATCTCGATCCGCGTCGAGTCGCTCTCCCCCGATGTTTTAAGAGGATGGCTCAGGATCACCTTCCTGGCAGCGGGAAAACCCGTGGAGGAGCTCCCTCTCTTCCTCGACATCAAGGTCGAGCGACCGGTCGTGGTGGCGGTTGAACCGATAAAGGCCGGCGAAAGGATAAAGGCCGACAAGCTCAAGGTGGAGAGGCGGATGGTAGGCTACAGGGAGTCCGACGCGCTCTCGAAGGTCGAGGAGGCGGTCGGGAAGGTCGCCTCCGAGTTCATACCCAAAGGGGCAATTGTTAGAAAACGCCACCTGCGGGCGCCCGTGGTCGTGAGGAGGGGGGATCTCGTGATCATCGTCGCCATCTGCGGCCCGATAAAGGTCACGGCCAGGGGCAAGGCGGTGGAAAACGGGAGGCTCGGGGATTACATCGAGGTCGAGAATTTGAGATCCAAACGCCGGATCTTCGCCGAGGTGGTAAGCCCCGGCGTGGTGATGGTGAAGGTAAGGGGTGAGGGGGGATGAGCGGATGAGATGGCCGATCCTCTGTATTTTGCTGCTGGGCCTGGCGATCCAAACCGCTCAAGGGGCGGAGAGGTCGCCGAGGAAGCTGAGCGAGGTGTCGATCTACTCCGACCTGAAGGCGCACAGAGTAGGGGATATCGTAAGGGTGAAGATCGTCGAGTCGGCCTCCGCCTTCAAGGAGGCCTCGGCCAAGACGTCCAGGACATCGGGCAAGAAGGGGCTTCTCAACCTGCCGTGGCTCCGATGCAACTCGTTCTTCATCCGATACAACCCGTTCTCCAAGGGAGTCGACCTCTCATCGGAGACCAGCTTCTCCGGCAGCGGGTCGATCTCAACCAAAGGGGAGTTCAGGGCCGAGGTGACGGCGGTCGTCAAGGAGGTGTTGCCCAACGGCAACCTGCTGATAGAGGGCAGGAGGGAGATATCGATCGACGGGGAGAAACAGGTGATATACGTCAAGGGGATCGTCAGGCCGCAGGACATCTCGCCGGATAACGTCGTCCTCTCGATCGATCTGGCCGACAGCGAGATAAGGTATGAGGGGAAGGGGATGGTTTCGAGGCAGAAGAAGCCGGGCTTTCTGAGCAGGCTGCTGGATTGGCTCTGGATCTTCTGAGGGGTGAGGGCTTATGAGGCCGATGGCCGTTTTGCTGGCGATAGCGTCGGCGCTTCTGGCGATCGGGCCGGTCCATGCGGAGCAGGTGAGGCTGAAGGACATAGCGGAGATAGAGGGCGTGGGGGAGGAGTTCCTGTTCGGATACGGGCTGGTCGTGGGGTTGAACGGGACCGGCGATTCGAGCAACTACATCACGGCCCAATCGGTCAGCAACATGCTCCGAAGGCTGGGGATAACCGTCCCGCCGGAGCAGATCAGGCTGAGGAACGTGGCCGCCGTGATGGTCACGGCCAAGCTTCCCCCCTTCGCCAAGCCGGGCAGCAGGATAGACGTGACGGTCTCATCGATAGGGGACGCCAGGAGTTTGGTGGGCGGGACGTTGCTTCCCACCCCCCTGAGGACGCCTTTCGATCCCGAGACGGTCTACGCGATCGCCCAGGGGGAGATATCGATCGGCGGGTATAGGTTCGGGGCGAGGGGCGCCCTGGCCCAGAAGAACCACCCCACCGTCGGCCACATCCCCGGCGGGGGGATCGTGGTGAGGGGAATGGAGGTCAAGCTGGCGGATGGCGAGAGCTTGACGCTTGTCCTGGACGACCCCGACTTCACCACCGCATCGAGGGTCGTAGAGGCGATAAACGCCAAGTTCGGCTCGAAGATCGCCTCGGCGATCGACGGCGGGACGATAAAGCTGACGGTGCCCCAGCGGTATAAGGGCGATCTGGTCCGGTTCATAGCCGAGGTCGAAAACGTCAAGGTCGAGCCCGATACGGTCGCCAGGGTCGTCATAGATGAGAGGACGGGGACGGTGGTCATAGGGAAGGATGTGAGGATATCGACGGTGGCGGTGGCGCACGGGGACATCAGGGTCGAGATCTCCACGACGGCGGAGGTCTCCCAGCCGTATCCCGAGACCGCCGGCCAGACCGTGGTCGTCGAAAGCTCCAGGGTGGACGTGACGGAGGAGGGGGGGAGCGTGGCGCTGATCGAGTCGAACGCCACCATAGGCCAGCTGGTGGCCGCCCTCAACGCCATAGGCGCCACGCCCCAGGATCTGATAGCCATCCTACAGAACATCGCCAAGGCCGGGGCGTTGAAGGCGAAGCTGATAGTGAGGTGAGGATGAGATGGATCTCGGCTTGAAGCTGAGGGCTAAGCTGATCGGAACGGAGGCGTTCGACGGGAGGCTTGATCTTTTGAGGTCGCTGGCCTCGAAATCCGACTCCCCCGAACGGCTTCGGAGGGTGGCCAAGGAGTTCGAGGCGATCTTCCTGAACATACTGCTGAGGGAGATGAGGAGGACGATCCCAAAGTCAGGCCTTTTAAGCGGTGGGTTTATCGAGGAGATGTATACCTTCATAGCCGACAGGGAGTTTTCGAGGAAGCTGGCCGAAAGGGGGATCGGCCTTTGGAAGTTGATCTACGATCAGCTCATAGGGGAGACGAAGGGGGGGAGCGATGTCAAGGCGTGAAACCTTTCTGTGCTTCTCCATCGACGATAACCTCCTCGCTATCCCCATCGGCTCGGCAGTGAAGGTGACGAGGATGATGGCCTTCAGCCCCATCGATTCGGATGTGGAGGGGGTGATGGGGGTCGTCAATCTGCACGGGAGGACGGCCTATCTGCTGGATATCTCGCCCAAACTCGGCCTTCCGCCGAGGGATCCCTCGCCCGATAAGATCGTCGTCTTCCTGGAGGAGGACGGGGTGCTCGTCGGGGTCATAGCCGATGATTTAAAGGGGATCTTCGAGGCGGAGGCGGTCGATGGGATGGCTCCCCTTTCGAACCTGATCGAGGCGTTCATCCCGGGGGATGATATGATCGCCCTGCTCAACCCGAAGGCGATAACGGGGATGGTGAAGCCATGAGCTTAAGGGAGCTGGTCGATAGGGTTTCGAAGCTGATCTCATCTGAGTTTGGCCTCTCGTTCGATGAGCACAGGATCGATGCGCTCGAGAGGGCCGTGGAGAGGGTGTTGAAAAAGACGGATCTCAAACCGGAGGAGCTGCTCGAGGCCCTCGCCCGACACGGCTCTGTTCAACAGGCGCTGTTGGACGAGCTGCTGGTGGGGGAAACCCACTTCTTCAGGAACCCGGCTCATTTTAAAGCTTTGGAGGAGGAGATCCTCCCGCGCTTGGAGAGGGAGAAGGGGAGCAGGAAACTGATGATATGGAGCGCCGGCTGCTCGAGCGGCGAGGAGCCGTATTCGATCGCCATCGTGGTAGACAGATACGGCCTGGCGGCCAGGGGATGGAATGTGAGGATAGTGGGGACGGATCTGAGCCTCAAGGCGTTGGAGAAGGCGAGATCGGCCGTCTACACCGAATGGTCGTTCAGGGATACACCTCCAGAAGTGATAACCTCTTACTTCCGCGAAACGGAGAGGGGTTATGAGCTGATAGAGAGGGTGAGGAGGATGGTGAGCTTCATGAGGCTGAACCTGATGGATCTGGACGTCTACCCCAGGGGCGTCGATCTGATCTTCTGCAGGAACGTCCTCATATATCTGAAGCCTGATGCCGCCGAGAGAGTGGTCGAGGGGCTTTACAGCTCCTTAACGCCGGGGGGTTGGCTGTTCGTCGCCCCGGGGGAGATCGTGGGCAGCAGGTTTAAGAGGTTCGAGCTGGTCTTCCTGGACGGGACTATCGTCTACAGGAAGCCGAGGCGGGCGGTCGGGGAGGGGATCAGAGAAGCGAGGACTGAAACCCTCCGCACCCTGGAGGCCGAAGAAATCGTTCCTCCTCAGCCCTCCCAGGCGATAGATGAGTCGATGCTAAACGAAGATCCCGACACCGCCGAAAAAATTCTTAGGAAACACATCGAGGACAACCCGGTCGACCCCAAAGGGTATTACATGCTGGGCGTCTTGTATCAGGATAGGGGCAGGGTGATGGAGGCCATAAGGATGTTCAAGAAGGCCATCTACTTGGACGGCGATCTGGCGATGGCCCACTTCCACCTGGCCAATCTCTACCGAAGGACGGGCGATCTCAGAAGGGCGCTAAAACATCTCTCCATCGCCGAGAAGCTGGCCGCATCGCTCCCGAGAGGCGGGGAGGTGGCGGGCTCAAACGGGGTGAAGGCCGAGGAGCTGTTGGCGATAATAAGGGCTGTGAGGAGGGGTTTGTATGTCCGGTGAGGCCGAGCTCCTCAAGAAGAGGGCGCGCCTATACGCTCAGCCCCCTGCGTGTTCCGATATGCCGGGGGGCGATCTGATAGCCGTTTTCAGGATCGGGGGGAGCAGATACGGGTTCGGAATAAAGCACGTAAACTGTATCAAGCCGCTCGACAGGTTCGCCCCCCTCCCCTGCTCTCCCCCCTTCGTCTACGGCGTAGCCAACCTCAGGGGGAGGATCTGCCCGCTGATCGATGTCAAGAAGGTGGTCGAGGGGGAGGGGATTGAGGGAAAGGCGAGGTATATGGTCGTCTTGGAGGCGGACGGGGTGAAGGTCGGCGTCCCCGCGGACGAGATCGTGGGGATCTTCCCGAAACCCAGGGAGCTCAAGTCCTGTGATTCGGAGTTCGTCGAGGGGATGAGCGATGACGGGACGATCGTGGTGAACGTCGAGTCGTTCCTTAGATCCGAGGCGATAATTGTGTCGGAGGAGGTGTGACCGTGCTGGAGGAGGGGATGTTGGAACAGCTGTTGGAGGTGTTCAAATCGGAGGCCGAGGAGCACATTCAGAGGATAACCCAGATGATGCTCCAGCTGGAAAAGGGCGAGGCCGGCGAGGAAGCGCTCGAAGAGCTTTTTAGGGAGGCGCACAGCTTGAAAGGCGCCGCGAGGGCCGTCGAGCTTGAGAGGATATCGGAGACGGCCCATCTGATCGAGACGATCTTCTCCAAGATAAAATCGAAGGAGCTGTCCCTCTCGGATGAGATCGTCGAGCTGGTATACGAGGGGCTTGACGGGATAGCTCAGATGCTCGAACGGGGAGAGGAAGGGTTTGACCTGGAGGGATACGCCAGCAAAGTGAACGGCGTGTTGAGCGGGAGCTCAAGCGAGGATGCGGAGGAGCGCAGCATCACACCGAGCCCTAAAGCGGAGGAGCCGAAGCCGAGGCCGATCTCCGAGAGAATGATGAAGGTCGATGTCTCCAAGCTCGACCTGTTGATGGAGAGGGTGGGAGAGCTGGTCACCCTGAGGGTGACGGTCGAGGAGAGGGTTAAGGAGGCGATCCGGATACTGAGGTCGTTTGAGAGGATCTACAGATCGATCGATTGCGGGCTGAGGGATGAGTTTAAGGAGGCGATCTCAGAGCTGAGGCGATTCATATTCAACTTGCGCGCCGATTGCTTTGATATCTCCTCCCTGACGAAGGAGATCGAGGAAGGGGTTAAATCCCTCAGGCTTCAGCCCGTTTCCTTCCTGTTCAACTCGTTCGACAGGATGGTCAGGGATCTCGCCAAGAGGGAGGGGAAGAAGGTCAGGTTCGAGAAGGCGGGGATGGAGACGGAGCTGGACAGGAAGATATTGGAGGAGCTTCGGGAGCCGATGGCCCATCTGATAAGCAACGCCATCCACCACGGCATAGAGACGCCCGAGGAGAGGAAGAAGGCCGGCAAGCCGGAGGAGGGGGTTGTCAAGGTGGCGGCCAGAAGCCAGGGGGATAAGGTGCTGATCGAGGTGGAGGACGACGGGAGGGGGATAGATCTGGAGAAGGTGAGGGAATCGGCCCTGAGGAGCGGGATCATATCGAGGGAGGCGGCCGAGGAGATGGGCGACGAGGAGCTGCTGCGGCTCATCTTCAAACAGGGGGTTTCGACCGCCGAGGAGGTGACCGAGATCTCCGGCAGGGGGGTGGGGTTGAACGCCGTATGGGATAAGGTTGAGAAGCTGAAGGGGAGCGTCGCGGTGGAGAACCGGCCGGGCAAGGGGTGCAAGTTCACCCTGTGTCTACCTATGACGATCGTCACCACGAAAGTTTTGGTGGTCAAGGTGGGGGGCGCGATGTTCGGCATACCGGCCTCATTCGTCGAGAGAACCCTCCTCGTCAAACCCGAGGAGGTGCGCCGGCTCGACGGCAGGACGGTCATTTTGTATGAGGACAAGGCGATAGAGCTGGTCCCGTTGGCATGGCTGCTCGAGATGGGCGAGCCTGAGATAGAAGAAGAGGAGTTCAAAGCGGTCATCATAAGCTCGGGCAGCAGATCCGTCGGCCTGGCGGTCGACGACCTGATGCGCGAGGAGGAGGTGGTGGTTCAGGGGTTTGAAAGGCCGCTTCTCAGGGTGAGGAACGTGTTGGGCGCGGCTATTTCAGCTGATGGGCGGATCATAACTGTGCTGAACCCAGGCGATCTCGTGAGGAGCGCTCTCAAGAGGAGGCCCAGCTTCAAGGGGAAACCCGAAAAGCCCGAGCCGAAGACCATATTGGTGGTCGAGGATTCGGTGACGACCAGAACGCTCGAGAGGAACATCCTGGAGTCTTTTGGGTATAACGTGCTGGTGGCCAGGGACGGGGCCGAGGCCAAGGAGATACTTCAGGCGGTCAACTGCGACCTGGTGGTCTCGGACATCCAGATGCCCAACGTCGACGGATTTGAGCTCACAGCTTGGATCAAAAACCACCCCAACCTCAAGCATATCCCCGTCATACTCGTCACATCGCTCGAATCCGAAGAGGACAAGAAAAAAGGGCTTGAGGTGGGGGCGGACGCCTATATCGTCAAAAGCGGCTTCGATCACGAAAAGCTGCTCGAAACTATAAAGAGGTTGATATGATGAGCGAGGGGAAGGACAAGATCCTTGTCGTGGAGGACAGCAAGACACAGGCTT
Organism: Candidatus Poribacteria bacterium; assembly: GCA_003645735.1. Taxonomy (GTDB): domain Bacteria; phylum Poribacteria; class WGA-4E; order B28-G17; family B28-G17; genus B28-G17. The sequence continues at coordinate 1,459 of QNBQ01000024.1, read as the reverse complement.
TGAGGGCGAAGCTTCTGCTGGAAGGGGAGGGGTATGAGGTCGAGGTGGCCGGCGATGGGGAGGAAGCGATCGAGAAGGTGTTGAAATGGAGGCCTGATGTGGTGCTTCTGGACATAAACATTCCGAAAAAGGACGGGTTTGAGGTGCTCAGGGAGATAAGGTCGAGGGAGGAGCTGGCCAATCTCCAGGTGATAATGCTAACGCAATATGGCGATGTCGAGAGCCTTTCTAAGGCCTTGGAGCTCGGAGCCGACGATTACATCAGCAAGCCGTTCAACGAAAAGGAGCTTTCGGCGAGGATAAAGGCGGCTTTGAGGTTCAAAAAGCTGCAGGACAAGCTGATAGAATCCGAGAGGCTGGCCGCTATCGGCGCCTTGGTCGTGACGATAAGCCACGAGATAAACAACCCCTTAACCGGCATCATAGGCCACTGCCAGATAATGCTCATGAACAGGGATAAGATCCCGGAGGAATTCATCCCGCGGATAGAATCCGTGCTGAGGTTGGCCGAGAGGATCGCCGGAATAGTTTCCAAGATCTCAAATCTCAAAAAGGCCTCGACCAAGCCATACTTAGGGGAGGTCGAGATGTTAGATCTGGGGGGATAAGCCATGTTCAGGAGGACATATGTTCAAGTCGTTATCTTCGCTTTGACGATCTCACTGGCCTCCGCCTTGACGTTGGATTTAGGGGTTTACACCCTCGTCAAGCGTTCCTGTTCGGATGTAATGAGAGGGGTATACCGGGAGCTGGTGAGGGAGAAGGCGGATCTCTTCGACGGTCTAGTTCGAAAGGTCCGAAGCGCTCTGGTCAGCTATGAAGGGGATGAGCTCAGGAGGTTGAAAGCCTCTTTGCCCGAGGTCGAGGGGCTGGCGCTCTTGAACGAATCCGGGGAAGTGGCGTCGGGGATCGGTATGACATCGGTGCCGACAGGGGTTCTGAGGAGATTGCCGGAGGAAGGGGTTTACGCGGGGAAGGAAGGGGTATATATCTGGAGCAGGGCGGGCGAAGGGTTTCTGGTAGCTAAGCTCAGCGGCGATGAAGTGTCCGATCTATTGGAGTTAAGCGGCGGCAGGGTCTTCTTGGTATCCGGGGAGGGGAGTTTTCCCCCGAACGCTCCTCCCGAGATCGATATAGATGAGCTCAGGAGAGGGGCTTTATCCCTCCGTTCGGAAGGTGAAGCGTTCGTCGTGGGCGAATGGATGTCGAGGCATGGGATAGGGATCGTGGGTGAGGTGGAGGCCGATCGGCTGATGAAGCCCATGTCCGATGTGAGATTGGGGATAGCGGCGATCTCCATAGCCATAGGGATCTTCATGATAGGGGGGACCGTGTTGTTCTCCATGTGGATCACCTCTCCGCTCAAGAAGGTGATAGAGGCCGCCAAGAGAGCGGAGAGGTGATCCACATGGAGAACAACACGGTCCCCCCTATCATGAAGATCCCTATGGCTATGGAG
>QNBQ01000023.1 GCA_003645735.1 Candidatus Poribacteria bacterium | reverse complement strand
GGGAGCGATGATAAAGGCCAAGGTGCTCTACATACCCACCCCCTCCCACACGAGGAAGGTTTTCAGGCCGGAGACGTTCGAGAGGTTCAAATCGATCTTCGAGGAGGTGAAGGTCAACGAGGAGGACAGGAACTACACATCGGAGCAGCTGGCGGAGGAGATAGCGGGGTATGACGCGCTGGTCACGGGATGGGGGTCGCCCAAGATAACCCCTCAGGTTATGGAGAACGCCGACAAGCTCAGGATAATCGTTCACTCGGCAGGATCGGTCAGGGCGCTTCTGGGGGAGGTCTTCGACGATTACATCGTCCCCCGCAAGATCTGCATCTGTCACGCCAGACACGCCATAGCGCTCAACGTCGCTGAGATGACCGTGGGGCTGATGATCATGTGCGTGAGGAGGTTGATGGATCACGCGCTCGCCTTCAGGGAAAGGGGCGTGTGGAGGGATCCGAACATCCCCTCAAACGGACAGTTCCTGAGGGGCAGCACGGTCGGGCTGGTCTCCGCGGGGGCGGTGGCCAGGGAGGTCATAAAGCTGCTGAGGCCGTTCGACGTCAAGATACTCGTCTACGACCCCTACCTCTCCGATTACGACGCCGGGAGGCTGGGGGTGGAGAAGGTATCGCTCGAGGAGCTCTTCAGGAGGTCGGACATCGTCTCCATCCACGCCCCCAACCTGCCGGAGACGCGCAAGATGATAAGGGGGGAGCACCTCAAGCTGCTCAAGGACGGGGCCGTGCTGATAAACACCGCGCGCGGGGCGGTCATAGATCACGACGCGCTTCTGGAGGAGTGCCGGAAGGGCAGGATAATAGCCGCCCTGGACGTGACCGATCCGGAGCCGCTGCCGCCCGACAGCCCGTTCAGGGAGCTGCCGAACGTGATCATCGCGCCTCACATAGCCGGGGCGGGCTATTACGGCTATTTCGCGATCGGGGAGATGACGCTCCAGGCGTTGATCGACTTCTTCACGGGCAAAAAGCCGGTCGGGATGATCGATTACTCGGAGTTCAAGATCCTCGCTTGAGGGCTGGCTCAGGGGGATTCCGACCGCTCAAGCAGCTTCAGGAACCGCTCATATGCCTCGTCCCAGCCATCTCTCTTCCCAGGCTCGTAGGTCTTGAACTCGAACGACCTCCTTATGATCTCCCTCGCCTCGGGGTGGGAGCCGACGTCGCCCAGGGCCATGGCCTGGACCATGACGTTTCCGGCCGCGGTCGCCTCCGCCGGGCCGGCTATCACGGTCTTTCCGGTCGCGTCGGCCGTCAGCTGGCAGAGCAGCTCGTTCCTCGATCCCCCGCCCACGACGTGTATCACGTTGAGCCTTCTCCCCAGCAGCTCCTCCAGCCGTTCGGCGACCCACCTGTATTTAAGCGCCAGGCTTTCGAGGGCGCATCTGACGATCTCGCCCTTCGTCTCGGGAACCGGCTGGCCCGTCCTGCGGCAATACTCCCTTATCCTGGCGGGCATATCGCCGGGGTGGAGGAAGAGGGGATCGTCCGGGTCGACGAACGCCTTAAACGGTTGAGCTTGGGCGGCCATCTCCGTCAGCTCGGGATAGCTGTGCTCCTGTCCCTCCTTAGCCCACGTCCTGCGGCTTTCCTGAACCAGCCACAGCCCCATGATGTTTTTCAAAAACCTTATCGTCCCGCCGTATCCGCCCTCGTTCGTGAAGTTCAGCTCCAGGCTCCTGTCGTTTATGATCGGCTCCTTCAGCTCCACGCCCATGAGCGACCAGGTCCCGGAGCTTATGTAGATCCAGTCATCGCCTTCAGCCGGCACCGCCGCCACGGCCGATGCCGTGTCGTGACAGGTGGGGGCTATGACCTTGACGGAGCTGAGGCCCGTTTCCTCCTCGACCGACGGCAGAAGATCGCCCAGAACGGTTCCCGACGGGACGATCTCGGGGAGGATGCGGGTGGGGATGCCCATCCTCTCCAGCAGATCCCTGTCCCAGTCCCTCTGGCGGGGGTTGTAAAACTGGGTGGTGGTGGCTATGCTGAACTCCGAAACCTTCACCCCGGTCAGCCAGAAGTTGAACAGATCGGGCATCATGAGCATCGTCTCAGCCGCCTCAAGTATCGGCGACCGCTCGATGACCATCGAGAGCAGCTGATAAAGCGTGTTGAGCTGCATGAACTGTATCCCGGTCTTCTCGAATATCTCCCTGCGCGGCACCCTCTTAAAGGCCTCCTCCATCATCCCGTCGGTCCGTTTGTCCCTGTAGTGATAGGGGTTGCCGAGCAGCACGTCCCCTCTTCCCAGCAGTCCGAAATCCACCCCCCAGGTGTCCACGCCTATGCTGGCGACCTGCCCGTATCTCTGACGACAGAGCGAAAGGGAGGACTTCATCTCGTCCCACAGCCTCAGGACGTCCCAGAACAGGCTGTCGAGGATTCTAACGGGTCCGTTCGGGAACCTCCTGACCTCCTCAAGCCTGAGCTTCTGACCGTCGAATATCCCGGCCACGCATCTGCCGCTTTCCGCTCCCAAATCGAAGGCTATGTAGATCTTCGCCGCCATCTCAGCCTCCTTCGATCCCCGCGCTGTCCGGCCCTATAGGATATCACAGCTCCGGAAAAGGTGTCAAGCTTCCCGATATCTGATCTCCGGGGGAGGGTTATCCTCACTCGCGTTGGTCTGGGATGAAGGTGGGAGGTCGTGATGCCCCAGCTTGATGGGATTGAGCCGGAGTTGAGGTCCGCCGGCGCCATCGGCGGCCCTCAACCCCGGCGTTTCTCATGCCATCCGGGCCCAGCTTTTCAGGGGGATGTTTTCGATCAGCCGCCGAGGGTTTCACGAACCTCCTTGAGCTGCTGCATTATGGGTATCTTCTGCGGGCACTTCTCCTCGCACTGGCCGCACTCGACGCACTGATCGGCCGAGGCCGGCTTCGGCTCCCCGTCCACTTTCCTCTCTTTAAGCCTCCTGTATTCCCGCTTGGCAAGCTCCTTGAGGCCGTAGACCTTGTAGTAGATCATCGCCCGGAAGTTGGCCGGGATGTCCACGCCGTTGGGACACGGCATGCAGTAGCCGCAGCCGGTGCAGTAGAGATCGGCCAGCTTTTTGAGACGGTCCATCATCTCGGCGATCCGCTGCTTCTCCTCCTGCGTCAGCGGCCCGACCTTCGAGGCGACCTCTATGTTCTCCTTGACCATCTCCATCGAGCTCATCCCCGACAGGGCGGTGGTGACGTTCTCGTTTGCGAAGACGAACCTCAAAGCCGCCTCCGCCGAGCTTTTGGCGCCGCCGGGTATCAGCTTCTGAACCTGCTCGGACGGCTCGGCCAGCCTCCCGCCGCCCACAGGCCCCATGACCAGCACGCCCAGGCCCTTCTGCCGCGCGTAGGCGATCACCTCCTCATACGTCCTGTCCAAGATGTTGTATTGAACCAGTATCCCCTCGAACTCCCCCGTATCGATCAGCTTCTTGACGTTTTCGGGGCTGTCGTGGGAGGAGAAGCAGAGGTGCTTTATGAGGCCCTCCTCTTTGGCCTTGTGGGCCTCCTCCAGCGGCCCGCCCTTCACGCTCACCCCCTCCAAAAACTGGTTCAGCCTCAGGTCGTGCATGTGGTAGAAGTCGATGTATTCCACGCCGAGCCTCTCAAGCGACCCCTCCAAGATCTTCCTCCACTCGCCCGCGTCCTTCCCCTTGTAGTGGTTCTTGGTGGAGATGTAGATCTTGTCCCTGAAATCCTTGACCGCCTTGCCGAGCACCCTCTCCGATTCGCCGTTGTTGTATACCGCGGCCGAGTCGAAGATGTTGACCCCGTGCTCGTAGGCGTATCTGAGCATCTCTATGGCTTCGTCCTCCTTGATCCTCCCCTGCTCATCGGTGGGGAACCTCATGCACCCGAAGCCTAAGATCGAAAGCTTTATCCCGGTCTTGCCGTATTCCCGGTATTGCATCTCGCATCCCCCGCGGCTCAGGAGTTTTATCGCAAAGGAGATTTTACCCGCCTAAGATCGGCGATGTCAAGCTCGTCGGCCTGTTGCAAGAGCGGCGGAGAAGTGGTAACCTTAAGGAAACCGTGCAAGCCGAGCGTCGGAGGGGAGATCGATGATAGAGGGTTTCCTGGTCGTCAACTTTCATGAGCATCCCAGCGACTGGGTTTTGAGTAAAAACGAGAGGATGGGGATAGATATGTCGGTTCTGCTGCCGGTCGGAAATGATGCTGTGGAGAAGGCGGTGAGGATGTCCCGGGAAAACCCGGATAAGTTCATACCTTTCTATTGGATCGACCCGAGCGGGGATTTGAGCGATGAACCCCGGCGCCTGCGCCGGGCGGTTGAGGAGTGGGGGGTGAAGGGCATAAAGTTTCAGCCCCTGACCCAACACTGGCTCCCCGATGACAGGAGGATCTACCCGATCTACGAGGTGTGCGCCGAGCTGGGATTAGTATGCACCTGGCATGCCGGAGTGGTCAAGCTGGGGCACAAATATGAGCTGGGCAGGCCGATGTTGGCGCGCTACGCCAACCCCCTTCCCATAGATCAAGTCGCTTTCGATTTCCCCGAGCTTAAGATCTGTATAGCCCATATGGGGGGCAACTATTACTACGAAGCGCTGGTGTTGGCGGAGAAACACGAGAACATCTACTTGGACACGGCGTTCCTGCCGTTTTTCTGGCGGCGGATCTTCCCGCCCGCTTCGCCCGAGATGGTCATAGCGCACGCCGCGCGCATCATCGGCGCTGAGAAGATACTTTACGGCAGCGAGGGGTTATGGCCACAAGCCGTGATCCAAGCAGATCTGTCCGATGAGGAGAAGAGGCTCATCTTGGGGGGCAACGCCATCAGGCTCCTCGGCTTGAAGGGGAGCCACCCATCTCCGGGCGTTGACAGGTAGACCGCTTTTTGATAGAATGTCGTCTGACCCCTCCGGAGAGGTAGAGGGATGAGAGCGGTCGTTCAAAGGGTGAGCGAGGCTTCCGTGTCGGTTGAGGGGAGGACGGTTTCCTCCATAGGGAAAGGCCTTCTGATCCTGTTGGGAGTGGGCCTGGAGGACGACGAGTCAGACGCACAATACCTCGCCAACAAGATAGCCAACCTCAGGATATTCGAGGACGAGGGAGGCAAGATGAACCTATCGGTTTTGGACGTGGGCGGCGAGGCGCTTGTGGTCTCCCAGTTCACCCTCTACGGCGATTGCCGCAAGGGGAGGAGGCCGAGTTTCACCGGAGCAGCTCCCCCCGAAAAGGCGAAGGAGCTTTACTCGAAGTTCATCGAGTTTCTCCGCCAAGAGGGCGTGCCGACGAAGGAGGGGATCTTCCAGGCGAAGATGATGGTCCACTTGGTCAACGACGGGCCGGTGACGATACTGCTGGACAGCAAAAAGCTCTTTTGAGGCGGAGCGATGGATTTCGATCGGGCGATTCAGCATTTCACCGACTACCTGAGGGTGGAGAGGGGCGCTTCGCCGAACACGATCGGCTCTTATGAGGCCGACCTGCGCGGCTTCTCGCTTTACGCCGCCTCTCACGGCATCCGCTCGCCCGATCGGGTAACCCCCCAGCTGGCCAGGGGATACATAGAGGATCTGAGGGGGAGAGGGGTTTCCCCCAGCAGCATAGCCAGGAAGCTCAGCTCGTTGAGGGCGTTTTACAGGTTCCTGACGAGGGAGGGACTGGCGGACGCCTCGCCGGTGGAGGGGATCGAGCCGCCCAGGGGGTGGATGAAGCTCCCAACGGTTCTGACCGTTGAGGAGGTGGACAGGCTGCTCTCGCTCTACTCCGACCCCAAAACCCCCGCCGAGCTAAGGGACAGGGCGATCCTCGAAACGCTTTACGCCACGGGGCTGAGGGTGTCGGAGCTGGTGTCGTTGAAGCTGGACGACCTCAACCTCGACGTAGGTTACCTCAGGTGCCTGGGAAAGAGAGGGAAGGAGAGGATCGTTCCGATAGGAAGGATAGCTGCCCAAGCGATAGAGGATTACCTCGAAAGGGGGCGGCCTCATTTCGTGGTCAGCCCTACCCCCTGGCTTTTCCTCAACAGACGCGGGGGAAAGCTCTCCAGACAGAGCGTCTGGAAGCTGATCAAGGACGCCGTCAAAAAGGCCGGCATAAACAAGCCGGTCTCCCCTCACACCCTCAGGCATTCCTTCGCCACCCACATGTTGGAGAGGGGGGCCGATCTGAGATCGCTCCAAGAGATGCTGGGACATTCGAACATCTCCACCACCCAGATCTACACCCACGTCAGCCGCGAGAGGTTAAAGCAGCTCCACAGCGCCTATCACCCGAGGGGATGAGCGATGAACCTGGCCGACAGGTTCCCGAAGGAGCTCGAGGGGCTGCTCAGGAGGATAGGGGAAATAGGTGAGAGAGCTGGGTTCACCGTCTACGCCGTCGGGGGGTTCGTCAGGGATCTCATCCTGGGGGTGCCGAACTTCGACCTGGACGTGGTGGTCGAAGGGGATGGAAGGCTTTTCGCGAGGAGGCTGGCTGAGGAGATGGGCGGGGAGGTCGTCTCATACGACAGGTTCGGCACGGCCACCGTGAGGCTTGAGGGTGAAAGGATCGAGAGGCTCGACGTGGTCACGGCGAGAAAGGAGAGATATCCCCATCCGGGCGCCCTGCCGGAGGTGGAGCCGGGGACGATGAGGGACGACCTCTTCAGGCGCGATTTCACCATAAACGCCATGGCCGTGAAGCTCAACCCCTCCGGATACGGCGAGCTGCTCGACCCGTTCGACGGGCTGGGCGACCTGAAGCGGGGGCTTATAAGGGTGATGCACGACAAAAGCTTCATCGACGACCCGACCCGGATCTTCAGAGCGGCTAGGTTCGAGCAGAGATATGACTTCAGGATAGAACCCCACACCGAATCGCTCATCCGCCAGGCGGTCGAGATAAACGCACCGCTTACGGTCAGCAGGCAAAGGATATGGCACGAGATCTACCTGATCCTCTCCGAGCCGATCCCCGAAAAGCCGATCCTCAGGCTTCAGGAGCTGGACGTCCTCAGGTTCTTCAGATCCGACCTCTCCCGGGAAGGGCTCGGCCTCTTCCCGAGGATCAGAGAGCTCCACGGGGAGATAAAGGGGCTTGTAGAGGACGAGATCGACCTGCCCATCGCATATCTCGCCGCCCTGATCGGGGGATATACCCCCCGGGCGGTGAGGGAGTTCTGTCGTGAGTTCGGGCTGTCGAAGGAGATCGAGGACAAGCTGATCGACTCGGTCATGCTGGCCCGGTTCGAGGGGAGCTTGGACAGGCCGAGCGCGATCTACAGGAGCTTTGAACGCAAATCGATCGAATCGCTTATCTTCTTCGTCGCCCTAAAAGGCGATGAGGTCAAGGGCGCGGTGATCGAATACCTGACCCGGTTGAGACATGTGAAACCGCTCGTGAAGGGCGACGATTTGAAACGGTTGGGGCTCAAACCCGGCCCGATCTTCGGCCCTCTGCTTAAGAGGCTGTTCGACATGCAGCTCGACGGCCAGCTCAGGGATAAATCCGAGCTGTCGGATCTGCTTCCCAAGCTGCTGGATGAGCTCAAACCTTAATCCTTCCCCCCGCCCTTGCAGATCACCGCCGCCATGTATCCGACCACCTGTCTTTTGTCGCCGAAGGGGACATCCCCCGAGTTGGCGTATTTCAGGACGTAGACCGAATCGGCGCCGAGCTTTTTGGCCGTCTCGATGACGACCAGGACCGGGCCGAGGCCGCATAGGGTGCAGAAGAGGTTCGGCACGCCGGAGCTGAGCTGTTTTCGATCGTTCTCCCTGATCCTCTCCGGATCCAGCGTCTTCACCGCCTCGATGGTCGCCCTGTCGACCCTGACCGCGTCCCGGTAGGCGGGGTAATGGGACATGTCGCTGCTGGCTATGAGTAGAACCTTTCTCCCGCCCTCAACCCCCTTCAGCAGCTTTACCAGGGCCGCGGAGAGCTTCGAGCAGTTTTCGGGGGAGAAATCGGACATGAGGATGGGGACGATCTTGAACTCCCCTTTGAGGACCGTCTGGAGGAAGGGCAGCTCGACCTCGATGCAGTGCTCCCGAAGGTGGGCGTAGGGGCGGAAGCTGATGCTTTTCCCCAGCTCGATCAGCTTCCCCACGAGCTCCAGATCGACCTTCACGACCCCCAGCGGCGTTCTGTATCCCTCGCCTCTGTAGACCGAGGCGCCGGGGAAGCTGGCGTGATGGCTGGGGCCTATGATGATCACGTCGTCGAACGATCTCCCCTCGATCGCCTTGAAGGCGTAGGCCGCTACCGCTCCCGAGTAGATGTATCCGGCGTGGGGGGCGATCAGAGCCACCGGCTCGCCTTTCACCCCCTTCACCTCGGCCTTTTCGAGGAAACCCTCGATCATGCTTTTAAGCTCGGCCGGGTCGGAGGGGTAGAAGGCGCCGGCAGCTGCCGGCTCCCTGATCTGACCCGCTGAGGTTCCCGCTGTCAAAGCGATCAGCGCCAAGGCGTAGGCCAGATAACGCATCGCTCACCTTCCGATCCGCCCGATATGTGAGGCCTTGACCTCCCCCCAGACGGCGGCGAGCTTGGCCGCGGGATCGACGCTCAAAAGCGACTTTATCCCGCCCATGATCTCCTTTATCTCGTCCTGTGAAAGCGCCCTGTTGAAGACCGCCACCTCATCGATGATCCCCTGAAACAGCCTGTTCATCGGCCTCTCATCGCCGATGATGAGCGGCTCGTCGTCGGTGACCATCTTCCCGTTCGCGTTCGTCAGCCTGTCCACCACCTCCCCGTTCAGGTAGGACACCCACTCCCCGGGCTTGTATGTGACGGCTATGTGCTGCCACTTGTCCGCCGAAAGCGTCCCGGCCGCCCCCCTATTGGCCCAGAGGCGGCCCGTGTCGAACAGCCAGCCGGTGTGCATGAAGCCGCCGGTGTTTATCAGCAGCTCGTAGTTCTCCTGGGCGTCCAGCCCCTTCGTGACGATCCCCTGCCACTGGCTGCCCGTTAGCTTCGGGAATATCCAGGCCGCTATCGTTATCTCCTCCTCGATGTCCAGGCTGTCGGAATCGGGCACCTCCACATAGTTGCTCCCGTCGAACTCCAACGCCCACCCGTATTTGCCCGTCACCCATTTCGGGCTTTTGACCAGCTTCCCGTCGTTGCCGTTGCCCGACATGTCGTGCGCCACATCCCCGCTCCCCTCATCAAACGGCAGGTAAAGCACCAACCCCTCCAATTTGGCCGCCGACGCCTGGGAGCAGAGGATAAGCGACGCGATCAGAAACGAAAATACGCCCTTCCTCATGACACACCTCCGATCATCTCGGCCTATCTTCGGCCGATTATCCCCCTCTTTATCCCTCCCCAGATCACAGCGAGCCTATCCGAGGGATCAACCGCCGCGGTCACATCCCTCAGCGTGATAGCTACTATCAAGGGAACCGCCGAGGTCCCCAGGGAGATGGCGTCTATAGAGGTTATGACCTTGTCCGGATGAGGGTTCTCCCACTTCGTCGTAATGAGCCCCGAATGGTCGCAGGGCGGCCCTCCCTGAACCCGCCAGGCCCACACGGAGTTTTCATCCTGAAGCTGGGAGCCGTCGTGACACCAATCGTCCGAGTTGAAGTGCGTCTCCATGAGCAGCTCCTCGCTGGTCCCATCCTCGTAATTCATGACGAACTTATAGCTCGGCCCTCCGACGAACTCCCAGCCTGTCGCGTGCAGGAAGTAGATGAACCTCGCCTTGGCGTTTACCTTTATCCCCTTGACCTCCTTCGGCCATTTGGGGGCGTTGGTCCCGAAAAGCACTATGCACCCCTCCTCGATCTTATAGGGGACCTTCCCATCAGGCCCCTCCATCTCGGCGACCTGCCCTATCGGCAGCTCCCTCAATATGCTGCCCCCCGGGTCGCCCGTCCACCACTGCACATCCCCGTCCACCTTGGACGTCGCATAGGGTTGGATGTCCACGAACTCCCAATCCTTGGCGGCGCCTATGGGAAGAACAAGCGGTAACATCAAGAGAGCCGGGATCAATAACATCAAAGCCCTCCCCAAGGCGATCACCCCCGCTGCCAGGTCTGAAAAACATTATAAACGAAATCCCCCTCGAAATCAATCGCCCCTTGACACGGTCCCGGGCCGCGGTATAGGATATGCGTCGGGGGACATGACATGGTTCAGATCGATCTGTTCATCTCAGGCGAGGGAGGCTATCACACCTACAGGATACCCTCTATCATCGTCACCCCTGGGGGAGCGGTTCTCGCCTTCTGCGAGGGCAGGAAGCACGGCAGGGGGGACAGCGGCGATATAGACATCGTCATGAGGCGAAGCCCGGACGGGGGCGAGACATGGGGGCCGATGCGGGTCATCGCCGACTTCGGATCGGATACGATCGGCAACCCCTGCCCCGTCGTCGACCGCGAAACCGGCGTCATCTGGCTGCTCCTCACCCACAACCTCGGGGATGACACCGAAAGGGAGATCATGGAGGGGACGAGCAGGGGAACCCGAACGGTCTGGGTCATGAGGAGCGAGGACGAGGGGGAGACGTGGTCGGAGCCGGTCGAGATAACCGCCTCCGTCAAGCCGCCGAACTGGACATGGTATGCCACCGGCCCCGGGGTGGGGATTCAGCTCCGGTATGGCGAGCACAGGGGAAGGCTGATCATCCCCTGCGACCACGCCCTCGCCGGGAGCAAGGTGTATCGATCGCACGTCATCTACAGCGACGACCACGGCGAGAGCTGGAGGCTGGGCGGGGCGGTGGGCGATCACGTCAACGAGTGTCAGGTGGTCGAGCTTGTGGACGGGAGGCTGCTCCTCAACATGAGGAGCTACCACGGGAGAAACAGGAGGGCCGT
>QNBQ01000022.1 GCA_003645735.1 Candidatus Poribacteria bacterium | reverse complement strand
TCGCTATAGAGATACGCTGCCCCTGCCCGCCCGACAGCTTCGCTCCCCTATCGCCCACCACCGTCCTGTAGCCCTTGGGGAGTTTGGTGATGAACTCGTGGGCGTTCGCCCTTTTGGCCGCCTCGATCACCTCCTCCTCCCCCGCCTCCGGGTTGCCGAACAGGATGTTCTCGTAGACCGTCCCGTTGAACAGGATCGTCTCCTGCGGCACCAGCCCGATCAGCCTCCTCAGGGAGGAGAGCTTTATCTTCTTTATCGGGATGCCGTCTATCAATATCTCGCCTGAGCTCGGCTCGTAGAACCTGGGGATGAGGTTCATGAGGGTCGTCTTGCCCGCCCCGCTCGGCCCGACGATCGCCACCCTCTCGCCGGGCTTGACCTTGAAGCTTATCCCTTTAAGGACGGGTCGGTCGCCGTAGCTAAACCAGACGTCCCTGAACTCGATCTCACCCCTCACATCCTCCACCTCGATGGCCCCCGGCTCGTCCTCCTCCCGTCCGAACCCCAACACGTGTGATATCCGCTCGAACGAGGCCAGGGCCTGCTGGAGGGCAGCGTTGAAGTTGCCTAAATCCCTGACCGGCTTGAAGACCATCCCCATCATCGCCATATACCCGAAAAACCAGCCGGTCGAAAGCTTGCCGGTCAAAACCCTGTAACAGCCGAAGCCGAAGACCGATACGATCCCGATCGCCGTCAGCAGCTCCACGACGGCCGGAAGCAGCGCCCTTACCCTCACCCTTCTCATCATCAACCGGTATTTCTCCCTGTTAAGCTCCTCGAACCTCTTTATCTCCCTCCCCTCGGCGGTGAACCCCTTTATCACCTTGATCCCGAGTATCGTCTCCTGAAGCTGCCCGGCTATGTCGGCCATCCTCATCTGCACGTGCCTGCTCATCTCCCTTATCCTGCCGCCGAACCTCCTTATCAGATGGGCCAGGGGGGGAAGCACCGCCACGGCCACCAGCGTCAGCTGCCAATCCTTGAGGAACATCATCGTCACGAAGACGATCAGCGTCACGACCGATCTGAGAACCGATGAGAGCGAGGCGATCGTGTTCTGAACGATGTTCACGTCGTCTATCACCCTCGATATCAGATCGCCCGATCTCTCCTTGGTGAAGAGGGAGAGGGGGCTGAGCGTTATCCTGCGGTACATCTCGTTTCTCAGCTCGACCACGAACTTGTAGGTCGCCCTGGAGGTGAGGTAGAGGTTGCCGTAGGAGAAGAGGCCTTTTGCGGCGACGGCGATCATCAGCAGCCCCAAAACGGTCGCTATCGCCCTCATCGCGTCCCCCACGCCCCTCACCTCGAAGCTCAGCCCGTCGAAAACGCCTTGAAACCTGAAGAAGACAAACCTTTCGGCCCTCCCCTCCGACATGGCCTTGAGGTTGTCGACCGTGTCGGCCAGCACGTGGACGTAGACCATGTCGCACATCGCCATCGCGCCGGCCAGGATCGCCGCCGCCCCTATCGCCCAGATGTGCGGGGTTATGTATCTCAACATGCCTTCTCACCCACCGTTATCATCCTGACCGACTCCGGGGTCAGGTCGCTTCCGTCGAAATCGCCGAAGAACCTCCTAACCCTTAGCCCGGCCCTCCCGAACATGGCCGACATCTCCGAGGGGAAGTAGAACCTTATCCTCAGCTTGCTCCTCGAAACCCTCCCCCTCCTCAGGTCGATCGTCATCCTCTTCTCGACCAACACTCCTTTGTCGAACCTGAACTTGGCCTCCGCCAGCACGACCACCCCCTCATCCTTCCACCACCACGTCCTCAGCCCGTCCATCCTCGCCGCCGAGAAGGGGTTCCAGTGCTCGATCAGGACTTTACCTCCCGGTCTGAGCACCCTGCTTATCTCCTCGAGCACGCCCAGGTCGCCCTCGTCCCCGAAATACCCGAAGCTTGTGAACATGTTTATCACGGCGTCGAAGGACTCGTCTTTGAAGGGGAGCGACCTCATATCGGCCCGGACGAGCTGCGAGCCGGGCGCCTCCTTTCGCGCGGCCCTCAACCTCCTCCAGGATCTATCCAGCCCGACCGCCTCAATCCCCTCCCACTCCAGCCAGCTCAGATGCCTCCCTCCGCCGCACGCCAGATCCAGAACCCTCATCCCCTTTTTGAGCTTCAGGGCGTCGATGATGAACTCCACCTCGAGCGAGCTTTCAAACCTGCTGGGCGTCTCCGCTATAAGCTCCGGCATTCCCCCTCACCCTGAACCCGCTGAACTGTATGGCCACGGCCCTCTCCGAGCCTGGCCGACAGGTTATGGTCAGCTTCCTAGAGGCGAAGTTCACCTCCTCGATGACCCCCAAGGAGCAGACCCTCCCCCGCCCGTCCAGCAGCCCCACGAGCAGCCCCTTGAACCACTCAGGCGTCCTGACCTCCATCGACCTGAGCCTCATGACGCCGCAAACCCTCCTGATGGCCGAGCTTTCAACGGGATCGGGCGTGACGGCGAACATCGCCTCGCCGCTCATCTCGGCGTAAAGCACCATATCGCCCAAAAGCCGGGACAACACCTTAAGCTCGTTTTCCGAAAGCGGTCTGCCGTTCAGGAAGATCGACCTCTGCGAGCGGAGGGAGTCGAAATCGAACTGAAAGGGCGAGCATCTGGAGAAATACTCCTTGAACCTCAGCTCGCGGTAGTTGACCCGGTAATCGTGTGACTTCCTCATCACCTGTGGCGCTTTCTCCAGCCTGTGAACCCTCCATATCTCGAACGGCTCCAATCCCCTCAGGAACGGCTCCAGCTCGTCCCTCTCCTGAACGGCCACGATCCTGGTGGGCCTGACCGCCAGGATCTTCGCCCGCTTCAGCGCCCTGCCCACATCCCCGTCCACAAGCCCCGTCGTGTCGATCACCGCCATCTCAGCTCCCATCCCCCTGGCCTCCTCGACCATCATCCTCGTCCCCACCACGCACTCAAGCAGGTGGCCGGGAGGGGAGATCGCCCCGACGAAGTAGATCCCGTCCGGCTCATCCCTCAGCTGGTCGATCGACTCCGTCAGCAGCTTCATCCCGATGCATGTGGGCGGGCCTATCCACGACTGGCCTATATCGGCGTCCACGACCCCCACCTTCAGCCCCTTCTCAAGCCCCTTGGCCGCTAGATACCTGCAGAGGGTGGTCTTGCCCGTGTCCACCCTGCCGAGGAGCAGGATCACCTCGCCCCTGCCCACCACCTCCTCGGCCAACCTCTCCCAGCTTTCAGGAACGACCAGCTCCCCGAAGCTCATCCTCGACCTCTCCCCTCAGATACCAGTATGAGGCCTCTCGAATCCTGACCTTCACCGTCGAACCTATCATCCGCCGATCGCCTCTGAAGAAGACCAGCTTGTTCGTCCTCGTCCTCCCCTTAAGCTCCCCTTCGACTTTCGGGTTCTCGCCCTCCACCAGAACCTCCTCGATCCTCCCGACCATCTCCTCGTTCCTCTCAAGCGCTATCCTCTGGGTGAGATCGATGAGCTTCTTGAGCCGCTCGCTCTTGACCTCCTCCGGAACCTGATCCCCCATCTCCGCCGCCCGCGTGCCGGGCCGGGGGGAGAACTTGTAGCAGAAGGCGTAATCGAACCTCACCTCCTCAACAAGCTTCACCGTCTCCTCGAACTCCTCGTCGGTCTCCCCCGGGAAGCCGACCAGCAGGTCGGTCGTTATCGCCGCCCACGGAACCCTTCTCCTCAGCCCCTCGACTATCCGGAGATACCTCTCCCTGGTGTAACGCCTGTTCATCCTCTTGAGGACGGAATTCGACCCGGATTGGGCCGGCAGGTGGAGGTGTTCGCAAACCTTTTCCAGCTCGGCGATCGCATCCAGGAGTCTTTCGGGGACGTCCTTGGGGTGGGAGGTGACGAACCTTATCCGCTCTATCCCGTCGACTTCGTTCAGGATCGACAGCAGCTTCGGGAAATCGACATCGCCCCACCTGTAGGAGTTGACGTTCTGCCCCAGCAGCGTTATCTCCTTGTATCCCTCCTCGGCCAGCCTCTCGACCTCGGAGACGATCTCGTCCACGGGTCTGTTGATGAGCCTGCCTCGCACATATGGCACGATGCAGTAGCTGCAGAAGTTATCGCAGCCGGTCGAGATGGGAACCCACGCCCTTATCCGATCCGCCCTCAGCTGGGGCGCGAATGGCGATTTCGGCGGCTCGGATATGTCGACGACGGGCCTCCCGCTTTCAAGCCTGAGCCTTATCAGGCGGGGCAGCTCCACGAAGCTCCTGGTGCCGAAGACCAAATCGACGTGTGGGAACCTCTCGATTATCCTCCCTCCATATGCCTGCCCCATGCATCCGCCCACGGCTATGAGCAGATCGGGCTTGCGCCTCTTGAGCTGAGCCAGCCTCCCCAGCTTGCCCCAGACCTTTTCTTCCGCCGATTCCCTGACGGCGCATGTGTTGAGGACGATCAGGTCGGCCTCCTCCTCGCTTCGGGCGGGGAGATATCCCTCGTCGACCAGCAAACGGGCGATGCGCTCCGAATCCGCCTCGTTCATCTGGCAGCCGTATGTCCTTATGAAAAACCTCACCCCGTCTCACCCGGCTTCGGAAGGGTTCGAGTCAGATTATAGCATAGCCGCCACCGTCGGGCAACAAATGGTATAATTGTGGGCCGAACGGAGCCGCCTGATGAGGAGGGCGATCCTTTCCTCGTATATCTCCATGGTCGCCATAGCGGTCGTGGTCAACGCCCCGCCGGTTTGCCTCACCTCGATAAAGGCGGAGCTGGGCCTGACCGATTCACAGGGAGGGGCGCTGCTTTCGGCGCTGTTTTGGGGCTTCGCCCTGACGATCCTCATAACCGGCCCGCTGGCCGACAGGTTCGGGGTGAAACCGTTTCTGCTGTCAGCCTCCCTCCTCCAGATCGCCGGGCTGGCCGCCTGCTCGCTCTCCCGCTCCTTCGGCTCGATGATCTCGGGCGCCTTGCTCATGGGCATGGGGGGCGGGATGCTAGAGGTGCTGGTGACCCCTCTGATCTGTCTGCTCTGGCCCGGAAACAGAACGGGCGCGGTGAACCTGTGCCACTCCTTCTACTCGTCGGGAGCTGTTCTGACGGTGCTCTCGGCATCGCTCCTGCTGAGGGCGGGCGTCAGCTGGAGGGTTGTTTATCTTGCGGGGACGCTGCCGCCGATCCTCTTCGGGGCGGGATACCTGGCCTCTCCTCTGCCGAGGACCTTCCTCCTGAGCGATGGGGACGGCCCCGATCTCAGGGCGCTCATCGGCCCCCTTTTCGCCCTCATGCTGATCTGCATGTTGCTCGGCGGGGGGACGGAGCTGGGCGTGGCCCAGTGGATACCGGCCTATCTGGAGGAGGCGGTCGGCGCTTCGAAGCTCGGCGGGGCCTTCGGGCTTGCCCTCTTCAGCGGCGCGATGGCGCTGGGGAGAATGGGGATGGGCGGGATCAGCGCTAAGATAAGGCCGCTGACCCTGTTGCAGCTCCTCTCCGCCTCCTGTGCGCTGCTCATCTTCTTTTCCAGCCTCGCCCGCGCGGTTCCGGTCATCGCCTTGCTCTTCGGCTTCCTCGGGCTTTGCGTTGCGCCGTTCTGGCCGACGATCATGGCCATCTGCTCGGAGAGGTTCCCCGGCGGAGGGGCGACGATGTTCACCCTGCTCAGCGCCGCCGGCAACGGGGGAGGGATGATCTTCCCTGCCCTCGTCGGCCTGATATCCGATCGGGCCGGGCTGAGGGTCGGCATAGGGACGCTGGCGCTCCTGCCGATCCTCCTCCTTTTGACCCTGACCGCTTTGAGGCGGAGGGGATGAGGGAGGTTAAGCTTTCGCCGCTCAGGCTATATAAGCTGCTGTTCGAAAGATACGGTCCTCAGGGCTGGTGGCCGGGCGAGACGCCGTTCGAGGTAGCGATAGGGGCGATCCTGACCCAGGCCACCGCTTGGAGGAACGCCGAGAGGGCGATCGAGAACCTCAAATCCGCCTCGCTCCTGAGCCCAAGGGGGCTGTTCGAGATAGATGAGCGGGGGTTGGCCGAGCTTATCAGGCCCGCCGGGTTTCAAAACCTGAAGGCGAGGAGGATCAAATCGTTCGTGGATCACCTCTTCGGGAGATACGGCGGGTCGCTTGAGAGGATGTTCTCGAAGGGAGCGGAGGAGCTGAGGGAGGAGCTGCTATCGATAAAGGGCATAGGGAGGGAGACGGCGGACGCGATAACGCTTTACGCCGCGGGCAAACCGACCTTCGTGATCGACTCCTACACCCGCAGGCTGCTCAGCAGGCTGGGGATGGCGGATGAGAGGGCGGGCTATGAGGAGCTGAGGAGGTTTTTCATGGAGAACCTGCCGCCCGACCTTGAGATCTACAAGGAGTATCACGCGCTCATAGTCAGGCATTGCAAGGAGGTCTGCCGCAAACGCCCGCTCTGTGAGAGATGCCACCTGAAGCAGAACTGTCTTTATGCTGTTGAGGATCAACTCGATCCACCAGAGAGTAAAGCCCCGTAAATCGGGGGCGGTTGACGCGTATTCGACCGGCTTGGTATGATATGAGTTGAGCTGGAGCGGGGGTTGGGCTGTGAGATATGACATCGCATCCAAAAGGCTGATAGAGATCGGAAAGGAGCAGATCTTGAAGTGGCTTTTGGGGATCGATGTCGAATCGGCTGAGCTGATAGAGGAGATCCCAAGGGAAACGGTCTCCCTCAGGCGGAGCGACTTTCCCCTGCTCGTCAGGGAGAAAACGGGTCAGGAGAGGATAGTCCTGATCGAGTTTCAGACCAGATGGGAAGCCGATCTACCGCTTCGGCTGATCGAATATTTCGTCCGTTTCAAGCGGAAATATCATCTGCCCGTCGTTCCGGTTGTCCTCCTTTTCAAAGAGCACGGAGGGGCAAGGGATGTTTACGAGGATGAGGCGATTAAGTTCAGCTTCCGTCTTGTGAGGATGTGGGAGCTTGACGGGAGGGAGCTGGTGGAGAGCGGGGATGTCCGGCTTCTGCCGTTCGTCCCGCTCACAAGATGCGGCAGGGAGGAGGTTTTAGAGGCCGATAGGAGGATCTATAACAGCGATCTTGAGAGAGGGGTTAAGAGCGATCTCCTGACCGCTTTGGCGATATTCGCCGGTCTGAAAAGCGAGGACTTGATGAGGGAGCTTTTCAGAAGGAGGAGGGATATCATGATCGAATCCCCGGCTTACGAGCTGATCAAAAGGGAAGGGTTTGAGGAGGGGAAGAGAGAAGGGGTTCAAGAGGGTATGCTCCGAGATGCGAGGGAGATGGTGTTGGAGGCGTTAGAGGAGCGGTTCGGGATAGTTCCGTTGCGGATAGCTGAGGTTATCAACGGGATAAACGAGCGGGCGGTGTTGAAGGGATTGCACCGCAAGGCGATCAGGTGTGCATCTTTAGAAGAGTTCGAAGAAGCCCTTCGCGAAGCCCTCAAATGAGATGAGGAAGACCGGGTGTTCCAGGGGATAGAGATTAACGCCGAAGAGTTGAGCGATTTCGATAGATCCTCAAGGCTGGAATGGGTCGAGGCCAACGGCCTGGGGGGATATGCCTCCTCGACCGCCTCGGGCGCCAACACCAGAAGATATCACGGACTGCTCGTCGCCGCGCTCGATCCCCCTCTCAACAGGCGGGTGCTGCTCTCGAAGCTCGAGGAGAGGCTGATCGTCAACGGCGAGGCCTATGAGCTGGGCTGCAACCAGTATCCGGGCGTCATATACCCTTCGGGCCATAAGCTGCTTGTGAAGTTCACCCTCGATCCCTTTCCGCGCTACCTCTACTCGGCCGGCGGCGCCCTGCTCGAGAAGGAGATCTTCGCCGTCCATGGCCGCAACCTGACCGTCATCTCATACCGCCTCATCTCATCGCCGGGCCGGGTCAAGCTCGAAGTCCGCCCCATGATAGCCGGCAGGGATTTCCACACGCTCATGCGCGAAAACGTCCAGTTCAACGCCTACGTTCACGACGCGCCGGGCGGGATCATGATGATCCCCTACGATGAGGGGTCGAGGATCTACCTCGTCACAACCGGGGGATGGTTCGCCAGGTCGGGGTATTGGTATAGGAACTTCGAATACCACCAGGAGATGATCAGGGGGCTTGATTTCAGGGAGGATCTCTTCAGCCCCGGATACTTCTCCTTCGACATGGAGGGGGGCGACCGGGTTTTCATCGTCGCCTCGCGCGATCATCCGGAGGGTTTCGACCCGGCGGAGGCCAGAGAGAGGGAGCTTGAGAGGAGGCGGGGGCTGATCGATGAGGAGCTGATAGAGAAGGTCGAGACGATAGATCCCGGCTTGGGCCCGCTTCTCCGGTCGCTGTTTCTGGCCGCCGACTCCTTCATCGTCAGGAGAGGGGATGGATCGGTCGGCCTGATCGCTGGGTATCACTGGTTTTCCGAGTGGGGCAGGGACGCGATGATATCGCTGCCGGGCCTGGCCATGGCGACCGGCAGGTTCGAGCTGGCCGCCGACGTGTTGAGGGGTTACTTCGGCATGCTGGACAGGGGCCTCATCCCGAACTCGCTTCTGGAGGGCGGAGGTGCGATATACAACTCGGCCGATGCGACCCTTTGGGCGTTCAACGCCGTCTACCTCTACTACAGATCGACGGGCGACCTGAAGCTGGTGGGGGAGCTTTACCCCAAGATGAGGGAATCCATCGACTGGCACCTCCGCGGAACGAGGTTCAACATCCACGTCGATCCGAGCGATATGCTCCTGGTTCAGGGGGAGCCGGGGTTACAGCTGACCTGGATGGACGCCAAGGTCGGCGACTGGGTCGTCACCCCCAGACACGGCAAGGCCGTTGAGATAAACGCCCTGTGGTTCAACGCGCTCAAGGCCATGTCCGAGCTCGCGGGAGCGCTCGGCTTAAAGGAAGAGCGGAAGAAGTTCGAATCGATGGCCGAGGCCGTTGGAAGGAGCTTCATGAGGAGGTTCTGGAACGGGGAAAGGGGATGCCTTTACGACTGCGTGAGCGGGGAGGGGGCGGACGGGACGATGAGGCCTAACCAGGTGATCGCCCTGAGCCTGCCCTTCACGCCCGTGCCCAGGGAGGCCGGGGCTTCGATATTGAGAGCGGTCGAGGCGGAGCTGCTCACCCCTTACGGCCTCAGGACTCTCTCGCCCTCCGACCCCAGGTATAAGGGGAGGTATCAGGGGGATCAGATGGAGAGGGACAGCGCCTATCACCAAGGGACGGCCTGGCCGTGGCTGATGGGCCAGTTCATCTCGGCCTACATCAGATACAGGGGCGACGAGCCGGGGGCTTTGGAAAGGGTTTTGGAGATGTTCGAGGGGTTCAAGAGGCACATCAGGGAGGCCGGCCTGGGAACCATATCGGAGATATTCGACGGCGACCCGCCCCATCACCCCAGGGGATGCATATCCCAGGCCTGGAGCGTGGCCGAGATATTGAGGGCGATCTTATGGGAGCTTCCGAAATGCGCCGGGGAAGGTGGAAGGAGATAACGGCAATATCCCTTTACGTTCTGCTCTGGATAGCCGCCAACGTATGGATCAACAACTACTGGGATATCATCCGGCGCGGCGAGCTTAAAGTCCTGGTCTGCATCGGGAGGGTGGAGGACATCAACACGACGGAGCTGGTCGACCAGCTGCTGAAGGTCAGGGTTCTGACCGGCCCGCTGCGCGGCTCGCTCGTCGATGTGGAGAACAAGTTCACGGGGAGGCCGTTCGTCGACAGGGTGATGCACATCGGCGACAAGATCTTCCTCCAGATACCGATTTTGAGCGAGAGGGAGGGGGAGATAAGGTTCTCGAAGGTCTACATGGGCAGCTATTTCAGGAGCGGCTTTCTGCTCAACATGCTGGGGGGTTTTGGGTTCCTCCTCCTGCTTTTGGGGCTTAAGGGGCTGAGGGCGATCGCCTCGCTGGCCATAAGCGGGGCGGCGATGCTCTTCCTGCTCATACCGGCGCTGATCCGAGGCTATCCCCCCGTCCCCTTAGCGCTCCTGATATCCGTCTCCGTCACCCTGATCACCTTCCTCATCATCGGTGGGTTTAACAGGAAATCGCTGGCGGGGACGCTGGGGAACCTGGGAGGGCTTTCGTGCTGTGCGCTGCTGGCCTATCTCTCGGCCAAAGCCCTCCACTTCACCGGCGTGGACGTCGAGTTCGGCTTCCTGAAGCTCGGAACCGTGCTCTGGAGGGAGCAGGCGGCGAAGGGGGAGATGTGGGATTTCAGGGGGATACTGGTGGCGGGGATGATGATAGGCGCTTTGGGGGCGATGATGGACGTATGCATGGCGATCGCCTCCGCCGTGGACGAGGTGAAAAAGGCCAACCCCTCCATCACCGTCCTCCAGGCGATAAAGTCGGGCCTGAACGTCGGAAGGGATGTGATGGGGACGGTCACCAACACGCTCATCTTCGCATACCTCGGCTCCGATCTGACCCTCTTCATCCTTCCGAGCGTCAACTTCCCCGGCGTGGGAAGGGTCTACCCCTTCCTGAGGATCATAAACAGGGAGGCGACCGCCGTGGAGGCGATACAGGGGCTGGCGGGGACGATCGGCCTGATCCTCGCCATACCTATAACCGCCCTCTTCGCCGGCCTGCTCATAGGGGGCAAGAGGGTCAGGCTCACCTCAGCCGCTCAACCCATATCCCCTTCCCATCGGTCAGAACCCTCAAACGCCCCGCCCTCCTGAGCTCATCCGGCCCCACAAGGCGGGCCGGTGTGACGAGGGCGGACAGCTCCTCCATCGGAAGCCCTCCAGGCGAGAGACAAATAAGCAGATCGGCGTCGAGATCGATCCCCTCCGGCACCTCCGACAGCTTATGGGTCACGATGATCGAGACCCATAAGCTGTCGGAGGTGCCGGAGGGGATCGATCTCGACGCCGATCTGCTTATTTGTCTCTCGCCTGGAGGGCTTCCGATGGAGGAGCTGTCCGCC